>JBBSDI010000018.1:0-21822 GCA_038249585.1 Lysobacterales bacterium
CGCCGTGCGCGAGCGGCTGGCGGTGCGATCGAGCACCCACTGCGACCACTGCGAATCGTCCATTGCGGCATTGAATGCCGGCACCGATGCGCGGGTCATCGCGCCCGAATAGCAGGAGTCGGCCACCACCATCACATGGCGGGCCTGCATCGTATTGAGAATGTCGCTGATCGCGCGATTGGAGATCCATGTCGCGCTGTCGTTCTGGCGGCCATCCACCGGGACCCAGTAGCCCTGCTTGCTGCCCGCGTCGATCTCGCCATGGCCGGCGAAATAGACCATCAGATTGTCATCAGTGGTCAGGCTTTCGCGCAGCTCGTTGAGCGCAGACAGGATGTCGAACCGCGACCCGTTCAACAGCAGCCGGGTTTCGAACCCATAGCGGCTCTTGAGGACTTCGGCGACCTTGCGTGCGTCCGAGGTAGCGCTGCTCAGTTTCGGGTAGGCGCTGTAGATGTCGTTACCGATCACCAGCGCGTGGTAGCGCCCAAGCTTGAGCCCGCGCGGCAGCGGCCGCACCCCGCTCGACGCGCTGGACACAGCGGAGGCCCGTCCCGAGGCCAGCGGCAGCAGGGTGAACTCCAACGCCGCGCGACTGCCCGCGCGATCGATTGCCGCGATCTGGATGTTGCTGCCATCGGTGGCCACCGGCACGTTGACCCGGAACAGTCCGTTGGCACCCACAGCGACCTGTTTGCCGTTGACCTCGACCGAGGTCAGTCCAGCCTGCGCGACCACTTTGCCGAGCACTTCGGAACTGCCCACGTTGGCGCGTACCATCGCGGCCGGTTTGCCGCGGGTGACGCTCAGTGGCGGATCGATGATCTCCAGCAGCGGACCGGCGCCGCCACTGAGCGAGGCCAGGGCGACGCCCGGCGCAGGCGCACCGATCTGGCGCTCCAGCGATACGATCTGCTCGCGCTGGCGGCCGACCTCGCGCTGCTTTTGGGCCAGCTGCTGCTCGAGCAGGATCAGCAGGTCGCGATCCTGTTGCGAACCGGACATCGAGGCCTGCATGCGCTTGCGCTCGACATCGAACAAGGCCTGCTGCTCGGCCAGGCGCGCGTCGTTGTCTGCCGCTTTCTTCTGCAGCGACTCCAGTTGGCCCATCGAGTCGTCGAGCGCCAGTGCCAGATCGGTGGCAGCCGAGCGCACGCGATCGAGTTCGGCAGATGCCTTGGCATCGCTGCTGCCGGCGAGCGATTTCTCCTGCTCGCGCAGTTGTGCCAGCCGCTCGCGCCGTGTCTCGACGTCGGCGACGAATCCGGCGCGGTCGCGCTCCAGCGTCACGCGCCGGGTTTCGATCTCGCTGCCGCGCGCATCGAGGTCGGCCTGCAGGCGCTTGAGCTTCTGCGCCTCGGCCGGCGGGGCGATGGCGGCCTGCTTGCTGACGAGCTCGGCGCGGACCCGCGCGAGTTCCTGTTCGTTCTGGCCAAGGCTGCGTCGACGCTCATCGAGTTGGCGCTTCAGGCCATCGACCTCGGCGCGCAGGCGCGCCGCTTCCGCCTTCTGTTGTTCGACCGTTTGCTGCAGACCGGCGATCTGCGCCTTTGCCGCCTCGGCCTGGGCGGTGACCGTGGATGCGAACAGCAGTTCGTCCTTGGATCCCGATGCCTGCCGATAGAGATTCAGCGCGCGGGCGAGGTCGCGCGGGCGGCCCAGCCCCTCTTCGTACATGTAGCCGAGGTTGATCAGCGCACGCTTGTTCGACTGCGCGGACGCCTTCTCGAACCAGCCAGCGGCCTTGTCGTAGTCGGGCGCGGTACCGAGGCCCTTCAGATAGATCTCGCCGACGTAGTTCTGCGCTTCCGCGTCGCCGCTTTCGGCTTGCCCGAGCCAGACCTTGAGGGCCGTGCGGTAGTCGGCGCGGTCGGAGGAAACGAACTCGCCGCCGCGAATCTCGCAATCGGCCTGCGTGGTACGGATCGGACGGCGCGCGGACATGAAGGTGGTCTGCCGACCCAGCTTGCGTACCTGACCCGGCAGCAGGCAATCGACGATCAGCAGATCCTCGGCATTGCGCACCGTGGCCGCGTGCAGCTGCGGCCCCGGCCATGCCGAAAGCGCGGACGCTGCCGCCGCGATCACGGCGACCAGGATGCGCTGTGCGAAAAGCCCCGATCGAAAACTGGTCCGTTGCATGTCCGTCTCCTGTTGCGGTGCCGGAACGGCGCGACCCGATGGCGCTTGGGCCTTGCCGGAGCGCTGTAGTACGCTGCGCAGTATAGCCATGGCACAGGGGGCGGAAACGATGAACGTTCTACAGGTTGTGGATTTCATCGGCGTTGAACTGGCTGGGCGCTGCGCAAATGCGCAACTGACCGCACGCGGGGTGGTTCGCTGCACTGCGACATCGATTCTGCTCTTGCTGCTTTTCGTGCCGACCGCATTCGCGCAGACCACCTGTCCCGTCATCGTGGTCTCGGGCAACCAACAGATCCTCGAGACGGGCATCGCGAGCGCACCGCTGGTGTTTCGGCAGGAAGGCAACTACATCAGTGTTCCGCCGGTCCCGGAGGTGCAGTTCACGCTCACCATCATCGGCGATGCCGCGTTCGCCAGCAACGGTACCCGATCCCTGGTCGCCAGCGCTCCGCTGCAGTTGGTGGTTGGCAACGCAACGCTCTACCGCGCCACTGTTCCGAATACGCGGATCGTTTCCGGCGCCAACGGCGGCCCGATCGCGGTCGCCGTGCAATCGCAGCTGTGCAGCATCGTCAGCGGACCAGCGCTGTTTTCGGCATTCGGAAATATCGATCCGGGGTCGCCGGCGCAGGTTGTCGCAGTCCAGGGCGATGGCGCAGTCGTCGCACCCGGCCAGATCGTTCCGCTGCGTGCGCGGGTCGACTTCGGTAGCCGGGGAAGCTCGCCCAATGGGAGTCAGCTCGGCGTGACGTTCCAGATCGCCAGCGGCAACGGCAGTTTTGTTGCGAACGGGGGATCTTCCATCACCGTGCAGATCGGCCCCGATGGCGAGGCAGCCACCAGCGTTCGCGCCGGCGGAGTCGAGGGTCTGCTGCGGGTCGAGGCGAACGTGGCGGGATTCGACGGGCCGCCTGCGTTGTTCAACATCACGGTCCTGGCAACCCGGACCGTCACGTCGGTTTCCGGCAACGACCAGGTTGGGCGTCCCGGCGCTGCGAGCCAGCCGCTGGTTCTGGATGTGCGCAGTGCAGGTGGCGCTCCGGTGGAAGGCGCGACAGTCGTGTGGGGCGTCGGCTTTGGCGTGGGGCCGGTGCTCGACGCCACCTCGACGATTACCGATGCCAGCGGCCGCACGCGGAATTCCTTCGTATTCGGACCCAACGCGGTCGAATCGATCATCGTTGCGACCTTGCCCGGTGGCGAGAATGTACGATTCCGGGTGATCGCGGCGGTCGGCGGCATCTCGGTGCTCAGCGGCAACAACCAGTCCGGAGCGATCGGCAGCCCGGCCGATGAACCGATCGTATTCGAGGTGATCAACAGCGCCGGGCAGTCAGCAATCGGCCAGCGGGTCGATTTCACTGTCCTGCGCGGAGCGGCAGTGCTTGCCGCAGCCAGCGACATCGTCAACGATCGCGGCCAGGCAACCGCGCGCTTCCGCTACGGCAACGTTGCCGGGCCCGTTTCGATCCAGGCATCCGCGTTCAGTGGGCAGTTCACGGCTGCGGCCAGCGCCAACGGCTTCGCCGCCGGTGCCGCTGCGGGATCGGGCAACAACCAGCAGGGCGCACCCGGCAGCACTTTGCCGCAACCGCTGGTAGTCCAGTTGAGCCAACCGCCAGCCGGCGCATCGGCAGCCAAAGGCCTGGCGGGCGTGGTGGTCGCGTGGGCGGTGACTGCTGGCGGCGGCCGGCTCGCCAACGCAACCTCGATCACCGACAGCGCCGGTCGGGCGAGCAACCAGTGGACTCTGGGGCCAGCGGCCGGCGCCAACACGGTGCGCGCCGACGTAGCAGGCTCGTCCAGCGTGCAGTTCACCGCCACCGGAGTTGAAACCGTGCCATCGGGGTCGGTGTTCGATATCGGTTCCGGCAACAACCAAAGCCTTCCGACCGCAGCGCCCTCGGCGCCGCTGGTGGTACGTCTGCGCACTGCTACGGGTGCGCCGGTATCCGGGGTGACGGTCACGTGGCGCCTGACCCCTGTCGCAAACGGCAGCGTGACTCCTGCCAGCAGTGTCACCAACGCCACTGGCGAGGCATCGGCCGTGGCCACGCTGGGACTGCCGGGCGCAGCGCAGGTCACTGCCACGCTTGTTGCCGGGGGCCAGAATCCACCGACTCTCGTGTTCAACCTCAATGGCGGCGTGCTCAACATCGCGGGCCTCAGCCCACGCCAGCAGGAAGTCGCCAACGCGATCGACAAGGCGTGTCCGGCGCTTGCCCGGCAGTCGCAGGGTGGTGCACTGACAGCCGCGCAGCAGGACCTGCTGGCGCGCTGTTCCGAACTGGTCGGCAACGCAGGTGGTCGCCCGACCGCAGTGTCCGCAGCACTCAGCCAGATGCTCAACGAAGAGGTCATCGCACAGGACGATGCCGCGTTCACCACCGCCAGCGCCCAGTTCGACAATCTCACGGCGCGAATCGCGGCACTTCGCAGCGGTATCCGGGGGGTGAGCCTCGGCGGCCTGGCAGTGGCCGGTGGCGGCGGCGCACTGCCGCTGTCGTTCCTGCCTTCGGCGATCGTGGCCGATGAGGGGAGCAGCGATGAGGTCGGGACCGATTTTTCGCGATGGGGATTCTTCGCCAGCGGCACCATCGGCCGTGGCGACAGCGACCGCGTGGCCGACTCTCCAGGCTACCAGTTCGATACTTACGGACTGACTGCCGGCGTGGACTATCGCTATTCCGACAAGCTGGTGTTCGGCGGGGCACTTGGCTACAGCGACAACAACACCGACGTGAACGGCGACCAGGGCGGGCTGCAAACACAGGGCTACAGCGCGTCGTTTTACGGCACGTGGTACCAGAGCGAGGCATGGTTCGCCGACGCGGTGCTCACCTGGGGCAGGAACAGCTACGACCTGACCCGGCGGGTTCGCTATCAGATTCCCGGCAGCAGCGGGGCGATCCAGTCGGTCGATCAGGTCGCCAGCGCTTCGCCGGACGGCACCCAACTGCAGTTCGCGCTCTCCGCCGGACGTGATTTCAACCGCGGCGCGTGGTCGTTCGGGCCTTACGCGCGCGTCACCACGACGCGGATCGACTTCGACGGCTATGTCGAGCGCATGTCGGCACCGGGTGCGGCGGGCGGAGGCCTTGGCATGGCGGTCGACGACCGCCAGCTGAAGTCGCTGGAAGGCGTGCTTGGGGCGAAGGCTTCCTACACCATGAGCACCTCGTGGGGCATCCTGATCCCGCACGTGCAGATCGAGGCGCTGCACGAATTCGAAGACGATCCGGATGCCATCGTGTCGCGCTTCGCCAACGACCCGACCGGTACCAGCATCGTCATCTCGCCCGATGCGGTAGACACCGACTACTTCAATCTCGGACTGGGCCTGTCTGGCGTGTTCGCCAACGGACGCTCTGCTTTCCTCTATTATGAGCGTCGCGCGGGGCAGCGCGACTTCAGTCAGGACAGTTTGGCGGTCGGCGTGAGGATCGAATTCTGATGCACTTCGAACCGGCGATGCGCACGCCTCGACGTTTGCCCGACCACTGCCTGCCGCGGAGCCGACGATGATCGAGTTCGGTCACTGCACGCACGTTGGCCTTCGCCGCGAGCACAATGAAGACACCTATTACGCCGATGCCGAACTCGGCCTGTGGCTGGTTGCCGATGGCATGGGCGGCCACGAGAACGGCGAGGTCGCCAGTGCACTCGCACGCGACACCCTGGTGCAGCAGATCCAGCGTGGAGAGCCGCTCGCCCGCGCGATCCAGATTGCCGACGAGGAGATCATCCAGCACAGCAACCGCCGCACCCAGGCGCTGCCGATGGGCACCACGATCGCGGCCATCCGCCTCAAGGGCGACGAGTTCGAGGTCGCCTGGGTCGGCGACAGCCGGGTTTATCTGTGGGACGGCGCGCTGCGACAGATCTCGCAGGATCATTCCTATGTGCGCGAACTGATCGAACAGGGCGCGATCAGTCCCGAGCAGGCCCGCACGCATCCGCACCGCAACGTGGTCACCCAGGCGCTCGGCGTGACCGATCCGCAGAGCCTGCGCGTGGAAACGGTCGCCGGCCAGGTAGCCGCCGGCCAGCAGATCCTGCTGTGCAGCGACGGCTTGACCGAGGAAGTCGACGACGCTGAAATCGCCGCGATCCTCGGGCGCGCCGAACTGACTGCGCAGGAGTGCGTGGACCACCTGATCCTGGCCGCCCTCGATGGTGGCGGTTCCGACAACGTCACGGTTATCCTGCTGCGCAGTCGCTGATCGCGCGCGGCTTGTTTTACCCGGCGATTGCGGCCCTGGCTATCGGGGCAGCGCGCGCCGCGAGTCTTCCACCAGTCGCAGCAGCGATGCATTGGCAGGCTCGGCACGCAGGCCTTCCTCGGCCAGCACCATGCTGCTGGTGTAGATGCCACGATCATAGGCTGCCTTGGCCTTGCTTTCGTAGAACGCCGCGATCTGTTCCAGGCCCGCGCGCGCTTCCGCATTGTCGCGATCGATCGACTGCACGCGCAGGAACAGGTCGATCGCGTTGTCGCCCGGTGGCGAAGCGAGCCGACGCCCGCGTTCGACCAGGCCGATTCGGACATATTCGCGAGCCCGGGCAAGTGTCGCTGCCACGTCGCCGTCCGCAACGCCGCTGCTGGTCAGATCGGTCACCGGCACTTCGGATGCCGCGGTGTCGACCTGTGGCTGCGCGGGTTTCGCAGGCGCCGGCGTAGCCACCACAGCGGTTTCAACCGCCTGCTTGCCGCCGAATACTGCCCAGCCACCGAGCGCCACCAGCCCCAGGCCCGCGGCGGCGGCAATCGGCAGCAGCCATGCAGGTCGCGCCTTTGCGTGCGACGCAGCGCTGGCCGCACCGGCGCCAGAGGCAGCAACTGCAGCGTATGCCACCCGCCGCTGCTGATCGGTGCGCGACAGGCGTGGTGCGACCTTCTTGCGCGCATCCGGCGCGTCGCGCAGCGCGACCGCCTCCGGTGCGCTCGCCAGCAGCTTGTCGAGTCCGTCTGCGAAGGCCTCGCCGGTTGCGAAACGCACGGCGGGATCCTTGGCCATCATCATATCGATCAGCGGCTGCAGCCACTGCACCGGCGGCGGCAGCTGCGGGACCGGATGGGTCACGTGCATCAACGCGATGGTGAACGGATCGCCCGCGTCGTACGGCGGCTTGCCGGTCAACAGTTCGAACAGCATCGCGCCGAGGCCGTACAGATCCGAGCGACCGTCGACCTTTTCGGCGCGCGCCTGTTCGGGGCTCATGTAGTGCGGCGTGCCGATCGAACTGCCGATCTGGGTCGCCATGGTCGAGCCGTCCATCGCCTTGGCGATACCGAAATCGGCCAATACCGCGGTTCCGTTGATCCGGAACAGGACGTTTCCCGGCTTGACGTCGCGATGCACGAAGCCTGCCTCGTGGGCATAGTGCAAACCGTGCGCGACGTCGCGCACCACGTCCAGCGATTCGCCGACGCTGATTCCCTGGGTCAGCTTCTCGCGCAGCGTGCCGCCGGGAATGAACTCGGCGGCCAGGTAGTAGATCGTCCCGTGCTGGCCGATGTCGAACACCGTGACCAGGTTCGGATGGCTCAGGCGCGCAGTGATCCGACCTTCCTTGAGGAAACGGTCGGTGAATTCCTGATTGGCTGCCAGTGCCGGCGCCATCACCTTCAGCGCCACCTCGCGGTCGAGCGACTCCTGCACCGCCAGATACACCGATGCCATGCCGCCGACACCCAGGGGGCGCAGCACCCGATAGCCGGGAATCGAAACAGGATCAGACACTGGGGAACCTCGACGCGCAGGCGCGACAGTATTGCAGCAGCTGCCGCTGATCGGCCCGACGATAGCAAGGCGATGCCGTCGGCCGCCATGCCGGGTGGCCGCATCGGCCACCCGGAAACACCTCAGCGTGCTGCTGCACGGACCTCGCGCAGTGCGGCCACGAACGGTCCCATCGCGTAGGAGTCCTCGCGGTCGACCTTGGAATACAGGGCATCGACGCGGGTCTGCAGGGTCTTCGACCGCGCCTCGTCGAGCGCGCCGGCGTTCTTGAACGCCACTACCACCGACTGCACCGCCATCGCGACCTGTTCGGCCGCCGAGAAATCGCGGAACTCGCCGCGCTCGGCATCGGCAACCACGCTGGCGAGAATCGGTTCGAGCGAGCTTTCGGCAAACCCGTAACCAGACACCTTGGGCAGATTCGCGCGAATGTTGTCGGCCAGCGCACGTGCGGCTGCCAGGGTCGCGCCGCGATCGCGCATCGTCGACTGGTGCAGGGCGCGAGTCTGCGCCAGCAGACGCTCTGCGGCGGGCTTGTCGACCACCGACAGCACCAGTCGGAACATCACCAGATTGGCGTCGTTCAGGCGCACGGCTCCCGGGCCCAGCCCGGTGCCCTGCCGCGGCGCCCACTTGCCCGCCGACATCGGCTTGTGGCACGCGTGGCAGTCGAACAGGACCAGCTCGGGAAAGATCCCCTGGAAGCCGTGGCGTTCATCGAGCAGCACATCGAGCAGGTTGGCCGCAGCCACCCCCTGCCCCACGGCCCAATCGCGCACGCCGTTCCAATCGCCCTTGCGGCGCAGGTAGTCGTCGTCGATCTGATAGTGGGGGTTCAACCAGGTAAAGGTATCCAGCTCGAAGGCGAGCCGCGGATGTCCCGCACCCATGATCCGATGGGTGATCATGCGATCGGTGGTGCCCATGTGGCACGACAGGCACATCTGCGCGCGCTTGACTGGATCCTCGGTGGGGTACAGGCCCTTGGCCAGGTTGTCGACATGCACCGCGGATTTTTCCGCATGCGAGCTGATCCACAGCTCCGAGCCGCCGTGGCAGGCTTCGCAGCCGACACCATCGGAGATCTGGAATTTCTCGCCGCGCATTTCCGCCGGAACATTGTCGGCGTGGCAGTCGAGGCAGACCTTGGCAGTGGTCGCATCGCCAAGCCCCAGCTTGCGCGCGATCGCCTGCCCCTCGGCGCCGGTCAGGGCCTGCCATGCCTTGGTCGCATGCGGATCGAATTCCTGCCACAAGGCGAATTCGTTCTGCATGACGTTCGATTCCTTGAACGCCTGGGTTGCGCCGTGGCACACGCTGCTCGCGCAGCTGGCGACTCCGAGATGTTTGTGGGCCGCGATCTCGGCCACCGTACCTGCCGCCATGCCCAGCCCCGGCAGGAACAGCAACGCCGCACCCAAAAATCGCATTTTCATGGCAACCCTCCCCGAGCGACCGTGTCGGTTGCGCCAGACGCCCCCGAGCGTCGCGCCCGCCACATTATGCCACCGGATGAGCCGCTGCCAATGACAGCCGGCGAATTCGTCCCGCAGGCGGCTACAACCGCCATACCGGGCTGCCCTTGAACGCCTTGCCGACTGCGTCCAGGCGCGCCTCGTGGTGCGCCAGCTCCTCGGCATTCGCACGCAGCACCCGCGCCCGCGCGCCAGACATCGATCGCGCAGTCGCCGCGGTCGCTGCATCCAGCGCCGGCTCACCCGCCAGCTCAAGGCTGCCCTGCCCGGCTGTCATCGCCAGGAACACGTCCGCCAGCAGCGCTGCATCGAGCAGTGCGCCGTGCAGTTCGCGATGCGCGTTGTCGACGTCGAAGCGCTTGCACAGCGCATCGAGGCTGTTGCGCTGGCCGGGAAACCGCTCCCGCGCAAGGCTCAGGGTATCCAGCACCGATGCGTGGTCGCTGATCCTGCCGCGCCCGCCCAGCAGGGCCAGTTCGGCGTCGAGGAAGGCGAGGTCGAAGGCTGCGTTGTGGATCACCAACTCTGCGCCGCGCACGAAGTCGAGGAACTCGTCGACCACCTCGGCGAAGCGCGGCTTGTCGCGCAGGAACTCCTCGCTGATGCCGTGTACCTCCTGCGCACCCGGGTCGATCGGGCGTTCGGGGTTCAAATAGCGCTGGAAACTGAGGCCCGTACGCCGGCGCTCACGCAGCTCCACGCAGCCGATTTCGATGATCCGGTGGCCACGCTCCGCGTTCAGGCCGGTGGTTTCGGTGTCGAGCACGACCTGGCGCATCAGCGCTGCCTGCGTTCGACTGCAGCGCTCGGCACTGCCTCGGCGGCCTCGCGCGCGGCGCGATCGACGCGTTCGTTCTCGACATGCCCACTGTGCCCGCGAACCCACTCCCACGCCACCCGATGGGTGGCCACCAGCGCATCGAGCTGCTGCCACAGGTCCTGATTGGCCACGGGCTTGCGCGCGGAGGTCATCCAGCCGTTGCGCTTCCAGCGCGGCACCCATTCGGTGATGCCGAGCTGCACGTACTGCGAGTCGGTAAACAGGCGCACTTCGGCACTGCGCGAGAGCGCCTCGAGAGCGCCGATCGCCGCCTGCAGTTCCATCCGGTTGTTGGTGGTGTCGGGCACCCCGCCGCTGAGCATGCGTTCGCGATCGCCACAGCGCAGCAGTGCGGCCCATCCGCCAGGGCCGGGGTTGCCCAGGCATGCCCCGTCGGTAAACGCCTCGACCAACTGCGTGGACGCCATCAGCGCGATGCCTCCGCATGTCGCGATGCGCTGGGCAGCATGCCACCGACCGCCTGGGTCGTTCCTTGTGCGACGCGGCGCAGCGCGATGATGTTGCGTGAGCCCTTGCGCGCCTGCAGGGCGAACGCTGGCTGCGGCCATCCGCCCTCGCGCACGGTAGCGATGCCATCCCCGCTGCCGGCACTGAACCCGAATCGATGGATGTCCGACAGGCCCAGCTGCGTACCCAGCATCGCCAGCCGACCTGGCAGCTGTACGCCTACGCTGCGGCGCAACTCGCGGCGGGTCATTCGACAGTGCCACATCGTGGGACTCAGCGCGTCGAACCCGAACAGCACCAGGATGCCGCCGGGTGCGAGTACACGAACCGCCTCGCGCAGCAGCGACGCCGGCGCAGGACGCATATCCAGCGCGTGCTGCAATACGACACGCTGCACGCTGTCATCGGCGAACGGCAGCAGGTCGGCGCGCGCCACCATCGGACCATCGAGACGCCCGCTCGCTGCAAGGCTCAGCGACAGACATCCCGACTGCGGCGCCACACGCGCAGGATGCACCCACACCTCGGTAGCCTGCGGCCACTGGACGCGACGTGCTTCCATCCACGCGCGCTCAGTCGCAATCAAGGTTGCGAGCGGGGCGGCACTCCAGAAATCCGAATCATCGTGCATGCGCGATGGCAATTGTGGGCGACGGCGGTCGCGATTGTGCTACAAACTCCCTGCCCCGCAACAGTCCGCAGGCAGTCCGTGTCCGCGATTGAATTGATACCACGCGGCAGCCGCCGATGCTTCGTTTCGCGAATCCTTAACGCCAGCGCCATGCTGTGCGTGGTGATGCTCGGCGCGTGCAGCACAGTGCCCAAGGCCGTCCCGGCGCCCGCGCCGCTGCAGTCGATCGCACCTCGCACGGCTGCGGAACAAACGCCGGAACCGGCGAGGACTCCCGCAGCGACCGCACAGCACGCGGTGGTTGCGGATGCCGATGAGATCGATCCGTGGACCAGAATCCGGAACGGCGCGCGGTTCACACGCTGCGATCCGCTGCCATCGCTTGGCCGGCAGATCGAGCGCTACCATCGCGAAGGGCCGGCGCTGAGCGCACAGCTTGCACGGGTTTTGCCACACATCGACTACGTGCTCGGCGCAATCGAAGACGCCGGCCTGCCGGCCGAGTTCGCACTCCTGCCGCTGGTCGAGAGCGGCTACCGCAGCGCGCCGACAAGCGGCAATCGGCCCGCGGGCATCTGGCAGTTCATGCCCACTACAGCGCGCGCCAGCGGCCTGCACATAGGGCCCGCGTACGACGGCCGACTGGACCTCGCAATGTCCACTGCTGCGGCGATTCGCTTGCTCACGCGATTGGGCGGGGTATTCGCGGAGGACTGGATGCTGGTCACCATGGCATACAACGCCGGCGAGTTCCGCGTGCGCGGCGCGCTGGCCCGCAGCCCCGCGGCCAGCGCCCAGACCTTGTGGCAAGACCTGCCACTGAGCCGCACGACGCATACCCATCTCGCGCGCTTGCTCGCGCTCTCATGCGTGATCCACAGACCGCATCTCGAAGGCATCGCGCTGCCGACGATCGTGCCCGACGAGCGTCTCAGTGCCGTGCCGCTGGATGCGCCGGTCGACCTGGTTTTGGCGGCACGCCTCGCGCGTATCGACCAGAACCAGTTGCGCGCACTCAATCCCGCTCACGCGAAGCCGCGCATGCGGCGTGGCGATCGCCTGATGGTGCCGATTGCTGCGGTGGACCGTCTGCAACAGGGGCTTGCCCTGCTTGCACCCTCCGCGCGCGTCGGCTGGCGTGTCAGCAACGAGCCAGTCGCGCACGACTGGCACGCGCTCGCCACGACCCAGGTCAATGCTGCCACGTTGGCCGCTGTGCACGGGATGCGCATCGACGACCCGCTGCCGCCGGTGGTGCTGCTGCCGCCGTCCACGGAAACTTCGCAGGCGCTCGCGCGCGACGGCAAGGCATACATCGTGCGCCGCGGCGACAGCTTGTGGTCAATCGCTCGCCGACTCGGCTTGGGCATGCGCGAACTGGCGCACAGGAACGGAATTCCGCTTGGGAAACTGCTGCGGCCGGGTCAGGTGCTGCATCTGCCGACGCGGCAGTGAAGCCTGCGCTGGGTGCCATCATGCATGCAACAGCAAGCCACCACGCTGCGGCCGGCGATCGGCCCGCCGAAGCGCGGGCGCCGACCCGCTACACTGCGCTGGCGCGGCTGCGGCCGGTAACCGGCGGTCTGGCAAGCCTGCTGCGACCCGGCACGCTTCGCAATCGGATGGAGGACAAGTCATGGGTTTTCTGCAAGGCAAACGCGCCCTGATCATGGGCATCGCAAGCCAGCGCTCGATCGCATGGGGTATCGCCGAGGCGATGCATCGGCAAGGCGCGCAGCTTGCGTTCACCTACCCCAACGATCGGCTGCGTGAGCGGGTCGACGATGCAGCGCAGACCTTTGGGTCCGACATCGTGCTGCCCTGCGACGTGGCCGACGACGCGCAGATTGCTGCGCTGTTCGCCTCCCTCGGCGAACGCTGGGACGGTCTGGATATCCTGGTCCATTCGATCGGCTTCGCGCCGCGCGAAGCCTTGCAGGGCGGCTTCGTAGACAACCTCACCCGCGAAGGATTCCGGATCGCGCACGACATCTCGGCGTATAGTCTCGCCGCGCTCGCCAAGCAGGCGCGCCCGATGATGCACGGCCGCAACGGCGCGATCCTGACCTTGTCGTACCTTGGCGCGGTGCGCGCGCTGGCAAGCTACAACGTGATGGGCCTGGCCAAGGCAAGCCTCGAAGCCTGCGTGCGCTACCTGGCGCTGAATCTGGGCCCGGAAGGTACCCGCGTCAACGCCATCTCGGCCGGACCGATCAAGACGCTGGCGGCGGCCGGGATCGGCAACTTCCGCAAGATGCTCGACCATGTCGAGAGCAATGCGCCGCTGCGTCGCTCGGTCTCGATCGAGGAAGTCGGCAATGTCGCGGCCTTCCTGTGCTCGGATCTCGCCTCCGGCATGACCGGCGAGATCAGCTACGTCGACGCTGGCTACAACATCCTTGGCATGACGGGCATCGACACGGCCTGAGTGGCGGCCTGACCGGCATCACGTTGCGTCTGCGGCGGGCTACAGCCGCTCTTCGACGATCCTGACCTCGACCGATTCGCGCACCGCATCGAGCAGCGAACGGGTTTCTGCGGCCGATGCCGCCTGCTGCAACTGCGTGCGCACCGCGTCGCGCTGCGCGCTATCGGCTTTCGACGGATCGCCCTCGGTCACGCCGCGCAGTTCGACCAGCGCGTGCCGATCGCCAGGCAACTCGACCATGCGGCGCACTGTCTGGCCCGCGGCAGGGCGGCCCAGCTTGAACGCCTCGGCCACCACCGAACTGTCGTGGTTGAGCGCCGAGCGGCCAACCGCAGTCGCGTCGGCAACCGCTGTGCTCGCCTCGGCGGCCAGGCTGGCAAGCGTCTGGTTCTGCTGGAAGCGTGCATCCAGCGCGCGCGCGCGCTGCGCGCTTGCGCTACGCGCGGTCTCGGCGTTGATCGCGGCGACGACCTGGGCGCGGACTTCCTCCAGCGGCCGGGTCACGCTCGGCTTGTGCTCGTCGAGCTTGACCACCAGGAGATGGTTCGGGGCGAGCGTGATCGGGTCGCTCACTCCACCTTCGGCCAGCACGCGTTCTGAAAATGCCTCGCGCACCACCGCCGGATTCGCAGCGATTCCCTCGCCACCGGAGCGCCCGAACAACCCTGTGCGCTGAACCTGTGCGCCCAGTGCTGCTGCAGCCGGCTCGATGCTCAGGGGATCCTTGTAGATCTGGTCGATCAGCTTGCCCGAGCGTTCGTTGAACACACGGTCGCGTTCCCCGGTCCGGTACTGCTCGGCCAACTCCGCCTGCACTTCCTCGAAAGCCTTGGAGCGTTCGGCCTGCACCTCGCGCAACTGGATGACGTGGTAGCCCTCGTCGGTCTTTACCGGGTCCGAAATCTGAGTGTCCGCCATCGCAAACAGCGCTGTTTCGAACGCTGGCTGGGTCAAGCCCTTTTCGACCCAACCGAGGTCGCCGCCCTGCGCCTTGGAGCCGATATCGTCGGAGAACTCACGCGCCAAAGCGGCGAAGTCTGCGCCTTGTGCGCGTGCGCGCACCGCGATATCGGCAGCCTTTTCCTGCGCGAGACGCTGGACCTGCGCATCCGCGTCGGCAGCCGCCTTGATGAGGATGTGCGATGCCAGGCGCTGCTCGCCGAGGAAATAGCGGTTCTTCTGCTCTTCAAAGCGCGCGCGCAGGGTGGCGTCGTCGGCCTCGGCCGGTACGTCGATGGTCGCTGCATTCAACTCGACATAGCTCAAAGAAAGCTGCTCGTCGGTCATGAATTCGGACTTGTTGGCCTCGTGGTAGGCATCGATCGCTGCCTGCTCGGGCTCAACCGACGAAGTTTCAACCGCTGGCACCACGAAATAGGAAAAGTCGCGCACCTGGTCGCGCAGACTCAAGTACCGATTGACGGCAGCGTCGGTTACCAGCGAGCTGCCGCCGACCGCAGTCGGCAGTTCTCGCGAGGACACGTCGCGGCGAATGCGGGATTCGAACTCGCTCACGGTCAACGGTGGCGACTGTGAGCGCAACAGCAGCTGGTACTGCACCGGATCGAACTTGCCATCGGTCTGGAATGCAGGCACCTGGGCGATCTCGCGGCGCACCCGCTCGTCGGAAGCTTCGGTTCCGGCAACGGCGGCGGCTTGGGTCAGCAGCTCCTCGTTGACCATCTGCTCGAGCATTTGGCGCTTGACCAGCGGCTGCTCGAAGTAGCTCGGGTCGTAGGATTCGCCGAGTTGTCGCCGCGCGTTCTGCCGGTACTGCTCGAAGCGCTCGCGGAATTCGTTCTGCGAGATCTCCTTTTCGCCAACCTTCGCCACGTAGTTCGGCGTGCGAACCTCGAAGTACTGTTCGATGCCGAAAAACGCGAACGGGATGATGACCAATCCGAGGATCAGAAATGCGATCCAGCCTGTGGTTTTGTCGCGAAGGGACTGCAGCATGGTTTCTTGTTCGAATGGCGGGTGCAGCGCACCGCGGGTGGGTGGGTGGGGATGCCCAAAATGACAAGGGCGCCGACTACCGGCGCCCTTGCATGTTGGCGGAGTGGACGGGACTCGAACCCGCGACCCCCGGCGTGACAGGCCGGTATTCTAACCGACTGAACTACCACTCCTGAACTTGGTGGGTGCTGAGGGTTTCGAACCCCCGACCCTCGCCTTGTAAGGGCGACGCTCTACCGCTGAGCTAAGCACCCGCGGACAAGCGCTCTAGTTTAGTGCGTCCTTGAGCGCCTTGCCAGCCTTGAAGGCCGGAACCTTCGAGGCCTTGATCTTGATCGTCGCACCGGTACGCGGATTGCGGCCAGTCCGCGCTGCGCGCTTGCGCACCGTGAACGTACCAAAACCGACGACCGCCACGCTATCGCCCTTCTTCAGCGCCGCCTCGATGACCTTGATCACCGCGTCGACCGCCTTGGCCGCATCGACCTTGGTCAGTTCCGAGGCCTCGGCGACCGCGGAGACAAAATCTGTTTTGTTCATTTCGCTATTCCCTCAATGAAATCTGGCGACCATGGATGTCTCGGTCTACCTGCTGCTCGATCGGCACAGGGGGCGGGACCTGACCACCGAAACGCACCTCCGGTCCGACGACCGGGCGCAACGCGACGGGGGCGCATTTATACCAGCCGACCCCCGATGGCGCAACATGAAATGCCGAAAATTACGCGGCATGCGGCGACCGTGTCATGCACTCTGCGCGATCGTCGGCACGCAACTGTGCGCTCAGTGCGCCGTGATCTGCGAGGTGCCCGGCACTTCGGTTTCGCCCTCGCCCTTGACCGGTTGGGGTGCCGCGACTACCGCCGCGTCGCGCTTGTGCGGCACCAGCGGCGCTGCCAGCGCCAGATCGAGCACCTCGTCGATCCACTTCACCGGCCGGATATCGAGCGACTCGGTGACGTTGGCGGGTATCTCCGCAAGGTCCTTGCGGTTTTCCTCCGGGATGATCACGGTGCGGATGCCACCGCGGTGTGCCGCCAGCAGCTTTTCCTTCAGCCCGCCGATCGGCAGTACGCGACCGCGCAGGGTGATCTCTCCGGTCATCGCCACGTCGGCGCGCACCGGAATCCTGGCCAGCGCCGAAACCAATGCGGTACACATCGCGATGCCTGCACTCGGCCCGTCCTTCGGGGTAGCACCTTCCGGTACGTGCACGTGCACATCCACTTTCTGGTGGAAATCGGGATCCAGGCCCAGCCGGTCGACCCGCTCGCGAACCACCGACATCGCGGCCTGGATCGACTCCTGCATCACATCGCCAAGCTGACCGGTATGGATCAGCTTGCCCTTGCCGGGCACCACGGTCGCCTCGATGCTGAGCAGGTCGCCGCCGACCTGGGTCCAGGCCAGACCCGTGACCACGCCGATCTCGTTGCTGACCTCCGCGCGGCCGAAGGTGAACTTGCGAACACCCAGATAGTGGTCCAGGCGCGCCGAGTCGATCACCAACCGGCGCCGCTTGGCGGACTTGTCCTTGCGCTTTTTCTTCTCGCCCAGCGCCAGCTCCTTGACCACCTTGCGGCAGATCCTGGCGATCTCGCGCTCGAGATTGCGCACGCCCGACTCGCGCGTGTAATAGCGGATGGTGTCGCGTACCGCGTCGTCCTCGACCCGGATCTCGTCCTCGCGCAGGCCATTGGCCTTGATCTGCTTGGGCAGCAGGTAGCGCGTACAGATGCTGAACTTCTCGTCCTCGGTGTAGCCGGGGATCCGAATGACCTCCATCCGGTCGAGCAACGGTGCGGGAATGTTCAGCGAGTTCGCGGTGGCGACGAACATCACTTCCGACAGGTCGAAGTCGACCTCCAGATAGTGGTCGTTGAACGAGTGGTTCTGCTCGGGATCGAGCACTTCGAGCAGCGCCGAAGAGGGATCGCCGCGGAAGTCCGTCGACATCTTGTCGATCTCGTCGAGCACGAACAGCGGATTGCGGCTGCCGACCTTGGCCAGGTTCTGGATCAGCCGACCCGGCATCGAACCGATATAGGTGCGCCGATGTCCGCGAATCTCGGCCTCGTCGCGCACGCCACCGAGCGACATGCGCACGAACTTGCGATTGGTTGCGCGTGCGATCGACTGGCCGAGCGAAGTCTTGCCCACGCCCGGCGGTCCAACCAGACACAGGATCGGCCCCTTCATCTTCTTGACCCGGGTTTGCACGGCGAGGTACTCGAGGATGCGCTCCTTGACCTTATCGAGGCCGAAGTGGTCGGCATCGAGTACTTCCTGCGCTGCGACCAGGTCCTTGCGCACGCGCGTACGCTGCTTCCACGGCGCCTGTACCAGCCAGTCGATGTAGTTGCGCACCACCGTCGCCTCGGCCGACATCGGCGACATCTGCTTTAACTTGTTCAGTTCGGTCTTGGCCTTGGTCTCGACCGCCGGCGGCATGCCGGCAGCCGCGATCTTGCGCGCCAGTTCCTCGATCTCGTTCGGCGCGTCCTCCATCTCACCCAGTTCCTTCTGGATGGCCTTCATCTGCTCGTTGAGGTAGTACTCGCGCTGGCTCTTCTCCATCTGCGACTTCACGCGGCCGCGGATGCGCTTTTCCAGCTGCTGCACGTCGATCTCGCCATCGACGAAGCCGATCAGCAGCTCCAGTCGCTCGCCGACGTCGACGGCCTCCAGCGCGCGCTGCTTATCGGGCAAGCGGATACCCAGGTGCGCGGCAACGGTGTCGGCCAGACGACTGGAGTCGTCGATGCCAGCCAAGGTCGTGAGCAACTCCGGCGGTACCTTGCGGTTGAGCTTGACGTACTGCTCGAACACCGACATCAACGACTTCGCGGCCGCCTCCACCTCACGCGCGTCGCGTGCGCTGACCGATTCCAGCGCGCGCGCATGGCCGACCAGATAGTCCGCACCCTCGCCACCCTCACCGATCTCCGACAGTTGTGCGCGAGAGACGCCTTCGACCAGCACCTTGATGGTGCCGTCGGGCAGCTTGAGCAATTGCAACACCGTCGAGATGGTGCCGACCGAGTAGAGCTCCTTCGAACCCGGATCGTCGACATCGGGACTGCGCTGGGCGACCAGCAGGATCTGCTTGTCGGATTCCATCGCCGCATCGAGCGCGCGGATCGATTTTTCGCGGCCGACGAACAGTGGGATCACCATGTTCGGATAGACCACGACATCGCGCAGCGGCAGTACCGGCAGCTTGGCAAGCGTGTTGGTGGATCGGGTGGCCATCGGCACTTTCCCCTGTTGTCAGTCTGGGCGGACGCTCCGCAGCACCGGAAACAATCGCTTCCGGCGCCGGTCGGCACGATCGCGTGAGCGGAAAAACCGGGCGGCTCCCGACCCGACCCGGGTTGGGCGACAGGCATCGCGCATATCGCTCGCCTTCGTCATATGCGGACTTGCGATGCAAAAAGCAAGCCGCAGTGCACCCGGACCGGATGGCGCGTGGGGCGAAAGCGCGGCTCAGTCGCCCGCGGCGCGCGGCTGCGCTTGCTGGGCCGTGCCGCGGTAGATCAGGTACGGGTCGGCAGTACCGCCGATGACCGCCTCGTCGACCACCACCTTGCTCACGTGTTCGAGCGAGGGCAGCTCGTACATCGTATCCAGCAGCACGCTTTCGAGGATGGTGCGCAGACCGCGGGCGCCGGTGCGGCGATGCAGGGCCTTGCGCGCGACCGCAGCAAGCGCATCCGGGCGGAACTCCAGGTCCACGCCTTCCATCTCGAACAGACGCTTGAACTGCTTGGTGATCGCGTTCTTCGGTTCGGTGAGGATCTTCACCAGCGCCGCTTCGTCGAGCTCTTCGAGGGTGGCGATTACCGGCAGGCGGCCGACGAACTCCGGGATCAGGCCGAACTTGATCAGATCCTCGGGCTCTACGGTGGACAGCAGCGCGCCGACACTGGCCTTGCGGTCCTTGCTGCGGATCTCGGCCGAGAAACCGATGCCGGTCGACTCCGAGCGCGCCTGGATGACCTTCTCCAGGCCCGCGAAAGCACCGCCGCAGACGAACAGGATGTTGCGCGTGTCGACCTGCAGGAACTCCTGCTGAGGATGCTTGCGGCCGCCCTGCGGTGGCACCGAGGCGACCGTGCCCTCGATAAGCTTGAGCAGCGCCTGCTGCACGCCTTCACCGGACACATCGCGGGTAATCGACGGGTTCTCGCTCTTGCGCGAGATCTTGTCGATCTCGTCGATGTAGACGATCCCGGTCTGCGCCTTCTCGACGTCGTAGTCGCACTTCTGCAGCAGCTTCTGGATGATGTTCTCGACATCCTCGCCAACGTAACCGGCCTCGGTCAGCGTGGTGGCATCGGCGATCGTGAATGGTACGTTGAGCAAGCGCGCGAGCGTCTCGGCGAGCAGGGTCTTGCCCGAGCCGGTCGGGCCGATCATCAGGATGTTGCTCTTGGCAAGCTCCACTTCCTCGCCGCGCTGACGCGACTCGAGGCGCTTGTAGTGGTTGTACACAGCGACCGCGAGCACTTTCTTGGCGCGATTCTGACCGATCACATACTGGTCGAGCACGTCCATGATTTCGCGTGGCTTGGGCAGATGGCTGCGGGCGCTGGCCGCCTTCTCCTCGAGCTCCTCGCGAATGATGTCGTTGCACAACTCGACGCATTCGTCGCAGATGAACACCGACGGACCGGCGATCAGCTTGCGGACCTCATGCTGGCTCTTGCCGCAGAAGGAGCAATACAGGATCTTGCCGCTGTCGCTGCCTCTGCCGGGTCGCTCCTCGCTCATCGTTTGATGCCCGCCTCAACGCGTAATGATGCCCGCCACGCCAGCACCCGTGGATCGAGAATAACACAGCACAAATTCCGCGCGACCCGCGCTGCCGGCCGCGCCGTGGACAGATGTGAAGACAATGGTGTCGGCGCGATCAGCCGGCCTTGACCGTTTCGTCGGGGCGCCGATCCAGCACTGAATCGACCAGACCGTAGGTGCATGCTTCCTTCGCACTGAGGAAGTAGTCGCGATCGACGTCGCGCTCGATCTGCTCGAGCGAACGTCCGGTGAATTCGGCCATCTGCTCGTTCATCCGCGCCTTGATCGACAGGATCTCCTTGGCATGGATCGCGATGTCGGACGCCTGGCCGGAATAACCCGACGACGGCTGATGGATCATCACCCGCGAGTTCGGCAGGCAGTAGCGCTTGCCCTTGGCGCCGGCTGCGAGCAGGAACGCGCCCATGCTGGCGGCCTGACCGATGCAGATCGTGCTCACCTGCGGGCGGATGAAGCGCATGGTGTCGAAGATCGCCATCCCGGCCGTGACCGCGCCGCCGGGGCTGTTGATGTACAGGTTGATGTCCTTGTCCGGATTGTCGGCTTCCAGAAACAGCAACTGGGCGACGATCACGTTGGCCATGTAGTCCTCGACGGGACCGACGCAGAACACCAGACGTTCCTTGAGCAGGCGCGAGTAGATGTCGTACGCGCGCTCGCCGCGGGCAGTCTGTTCGACCACCATCGGCACCAGATTGAGGTTCGTGATCATGGACAATCCTTGAGGCGAGTCGCTGGAGATGGCGCCGATCGCGCGCGATTCAAGTGGTTCAGGCCGACGCCTGCATCAGCTCGGTGAAGCTCAGGTGCTGCTCGGACACGTTGCCGTGATCCACCACCCAGTCGACGACCTGGTCTTCGACGACCCGATTGCGCAAAGACGACATCAATTCAGGGTCGCGCGCGTACATCTGAACGACCTTCTCCGGCTCCTCGTAGGTCGAGGCGATGGTGGCGAGCATCTCGTTGATGCGCTTGCCATCGGGCACGATCGCATTCTGGCGCGCGATCTCGGTGAGCAGGATGAATGCGCGCACCCGGCTTTCGGCATCGCGCTGGAACAGGCTCACGTCGGCCGGCGGCTGCACTCCGGCGCGCTGCGCATTCTGCTGCGCCTGGCCCAGCAGGGCCTTGGCCTCGCTCTCGACCAGACCGCGCGGAACATCGAGATCAGCGTAGGCGGCCAGTAACTTGCCCACCGCATCGGTTTTGGTGCGACCGCGCACAGCGGCGCTCAACTCGCGCTCGAGGTTGGCGCGCACGTCGGCGCGGAAGCGCTCGATACCGCCTTCGCGAACCCCGAAGCTGGCCACGAAGGCGTCGTCGATCGGCGGCAG
>JBBSDI010000019.1:0-21231 GCA_038249585.1 Lysobacterales bacterium
ATCACGCCGACCTCGACGATCTTGCGGATCGGCGGCGGCACGTACTGTTCGGCCGCCATGAAGTGGGCCAGCGACAGGTTGACGATCAGCGGCAGGGTGAGCAGGCACAGCACGCTGTTGGTCGCCGTCAGGGTGATGTTGAGCGCTACGTCGCCGCGTGCCAGATGGCTGTAGATATTGGCCGTGGCGCCGCCGGGCGATGCAGCCAGCAGCATCAGCCCGACCGCAAGCTCCGGTGCGAGGCCGAAGCCAATCGCGATCGCGAACGCTGCCGCTGGCAGCAGCAGCGTCTGCACACCGAGCCCGATCAACACCGCACGCGGCATGCGCAGCACGCGCAGGAAATCGTCGACCCCGAGGCTCAAGCCCAGTCCGAGCATGATGATGCCGAGTGCGATCGGCAGCAGCAAGTTGGTGATGATGCTGGCTTCCATCAGCGCAGCTCAGATCGACGCGGATGAGGAGGTCTGGTTCTCGAGGTATTGCTGCCCTGACGCCATCACCTGCACGAAGGCGTCCTCATCGCCGGCACGGATCGTCGCCAGCACCTTGCGCAGCGCGTTTTCCAGCGCAGCCAGCGCCTCGCCGCCATGCGCATTCAGATGTTGGATCTCGTAGTACAAGTGCGGGTTCTCGCCCGCCACCCCGCGCGCGATCGCCAACTGCTTGTCGAAAGTCGTGCTGGACGCCTGTGCCAGCCGCTGCGCCATCTCGTGCGATTCCGCGAGCGCGGTGAAGAAGGTGATGTTGATCGCGTGCGAGAGCCCGAGCACGAAGCCCATCAGGCGATCGTGCTCGTCCAGGCCCATCTCGACCGCGGTCGCCATGGTCTGCGCGAACAGACCGCGCGCAATTGCGGTGGCTTCAGTATCGCCGAGATCGACGAAGATCACATGCCGCCCGGCCAGTACGTTGGCTGAGGGCCCGAACATCGGGTGGATCGACGTCACGCGCACACCGGCGGCCTTCAGTGCCGCGAATCCGTCGGTCAGCGGCGACTTCAGCGAGCCGACATCGAACACGATGCCGGGTGGTGTGCGCGCCGCCAGTTCGCACAGGATGCCCGCGCTGGCGCGCAGCGGGGCGGCGACCACGATCAGGTCGTGATCCAGTTCCAGCGTGCGCCAGTCGACCACGCTGGGAAACGCATCCGGGCAGCCCGCGGGGTCGGCCACCGTGATCGCATAGCCCTGCGCGTCGAGAAAACGCGCGAACCATTGGCCCATGCGGCCACCGCCACCGATGACCAGTGCGGACTGGCCACTGCCGCCGGCCTCGGCGCGCACGCGCTCGTGTTCCTGCGTGGCCAGGGAGGCCTCGATCAGCTGGCGCAACAGCTCCTGGCCCAGTGCGGGCTCCAGCCCCGCCGCGCGCGCGTTGGCCGCCGCCCGCTCGAGCACCTCGCGCTCGCGCGCGAAGTCGCGCACCTGGCGACCCTGCGCGCGCTTGAAGCGCCCAATCTCGGCCACGATGCGCTGGCGTTGCGCGGCCAGTGCGATGAACTGCGCGTCGACGCTGTCGAGCTGGTCGCGAAGTGCTTTGAGGTCCATGGTGTATTCGGCGCGGATTCGATAGCCGAGGTTAGCAAGTGCGCGCCGACTGTGGCAGCGTTGCGGTGGCCGCCAACCTCACCGGTACACGCGACGAGGCCTACACTCACGACATGCCAGAGAACTGTCGATGGATTTTGCCCTGATCCTGCAAGCCAAGCCCGACCCGTCCGGCGCCAGCGCACCGGCATGGACGCGCGCGCAGCGCGACGAGTTCGTCCGCGCGCTGCGGGCGAGCGATCCCGAACTCGGCGACCCGATCGCCGGCGACGACGATGCGTTGGCGCTGGTAGCCCGCAAAGGCCTTGGCCTGGACTGGCAGATCGAGCCGACCCGCATCGTGGTCGTGCCGCAGGTGGCGGGGGTCAAGCCCGCGCGGGCGGAACAGGCGTTCGCGACCCTGATGCAGTCGGCCGCGCAACTGGTTGCCAGCCACAACCTGAGCGTGCGCTCAACCGCACTCGAGCGCGAGGTCGACCTGGATGCCGACCACGAGGCGCTGGCACGTGCGTGGATCGCGCACTGCACGGCCGCCGCCCACCAACACCTGCAGGCAACGCGGCAGGGCAGCAACTTCAACCTGGTCGCGGTCGCGATGCTGCTCGCGATGCTGCTGGGCGCCACGCAACTGCCCGAGTCCTGGCATCCGCTGCTGGCCGTTGCGCTGTCGATCCCGATCGCGTTGCTCGTCCTGCTGTGGTTCCGGCGTCGGCGCGATCGCGGCTGATCATCCGCACATGAGCCGCGCACGGTTCCGCAGGCGCGACTCAAGCTGCCAGCATTCCGTTGACCCGGCGCACGAAAGCGGCCGGATCTTCGAGCTGGCCGCCCTCGGCCAGCAAGGCCTGATCGAGCAGGATCAAGGCAAGGTCGCGTGCGCGCCCATCATCGGTTTCCGCCTGCAAACGCTGCAGCAAGGCGTGCGCCGGGTTGATCTCGAGGATCGGCAGGGATGCGCCGACATCGTGACCGGCCTGGCGCAGCAAACGCTGCATGTGTACCGCCATGTCGTGTGCGCCAAGCACCAGGCACGAGGGCGATTCGGTCAGTCGCTGGCTGGCCCGGACATCCGACACCTTGCCCTCGAGCAGGCCGCGCATGCGCACCAGCAGCGGCTCGGAATCCTTGGCGGCCTGCTCGCGCGCTTCCTGATCGGGTGCCGGCCCCAGCTTGTCCAGATCGATCTCGCCCTTGCCGACGTGGCGCAGACTCTTGCCCGCGTAGTTGGAAAGATAACCGCTCATCCATTCGTCGACCCGATCGGACAGCAGCAGCACCTCGACCCCACGCGCGACCAGCGCTTCGATCTGCGGGCTGCCGCGCGCGGCCGTGTAGCTGTCGGCGGTGACGAAGTAGATCAGCTCCTGCCCCGCCACCATGCGGCCGATGTAGTCATCCAGCGAGACGTTCTGGGTTGCACCCTCGCCACGGGTACTGGCGAAACGCAGCAGCTTGGCGATGCGCTCGCGGTTGCCATGATCCTCGGCGATGCCTTCCTTGAGCACGTTGCCGAACTCGCTCCAGAACGCGGCGTACTTCGGTGCCTCGTCGGCAGCCAGCTTGTCGAGCACATCCAGCGTGCGCTTGGCGCAGGCCGCACGGATCTGCGTCACCAGGCGATTCTCCTGCAGGATCTCGCGCGAGACATTCAGCGGCAGGTCGTCGGAGTCGACCACGCCACGCACGAAGCGCAGATAAGCCGGCAGCAGCTGCTCGGAGGCGTCCATGATGAATACGCGGCGGATGTACAGCTTCAGCCCGCGCCGCTCCTCGCGCCCGGAGAATGCCGCATCGAACGGCGATTTCGACGGCACGTAAAGCAACAGCGTGTAACTCTGCGAGCCTTCGACCCGGTTGTGGGTCCAGGCCACGGCGTCCTGGAAATCGTGGGCGAGGTGCTTGTAGAAGCCCTGGTAGTCGGCATCAGTCAGCTCCGACTTCGGCCGCGTCCACAGCGCCGACGCGTGGTTGACCGCTTCCCAGCCCTCGGCGGGCTGGCCATCGTCGCCGGCGCCCTTGCGCATACGGATCGGAAATCCGATGTGGTCGGAGTACTTGCCGATCAGCGAGCGCAGGCGCCAGCCGTCGAGGAACTCGCTTTCGTCGGCCTTCAAGTGCAGCACCACCTCGGTACCACGCTCGGGCAGCGTCGCCTCGCTGATGGTGTACTCGCCGCTGCCGCTGGACTCCCAGCGCACGCCCTCGGATTGCGCACTGCCGGCACGGCGGGTCGACAGCACGACCTTGTCGGCCACCACGAACGCCGAGTAGAAACCGACGCCGAACTGGCCGATCAGGCGGCTATCGGCGCGCGCATCGCCCGACAGCGATTCGATGAATCGTTTGGTGCCTGAACGGGCGATGGTGCCGATGTTCTCGATCACCTCGTCGCGACTCATGCCGATACCGCTGTCGCGCACGGTGATGGTGCGCGCTTCGCGGTCGAACTCGACCTCGATGCGCAGGTCCGGATCGTCGCCGAGCAGCTCCGGCTTGCCGATGGCCTCAAAGCGCAGCTTGTCGCAGGCATCTGCAGCATTCGACGCCAGCTCGCGCAGGAAGATCTCCTTGTGCGAGTACAGCGAATGGGTCACCAGATGCAGTACCTGGTCGACTTCGGCGGCGAAACGGCGGGTTTCGGTCTGGCTCATGGCAAGGGTGCTCGGCTGTGCGAATCAATTGCGGAGGGCGTCGCGCTGGCTTGGGCTTGCGGCCTCCCGACCCGATTTTCAAGGCCTCCAACGACAACGGCCGCCCCTGCGGGCGGCCGTTGGGTGCCGATTGCCAGCGCTGGGCCTTACGGCTTCTCGGTGATCGACTGGCTCAGATCTTCGCGGATGCGCGCGCTCTTGCCCTCGCGCTCGCGCAGGTAGTAAAGCTTCGCGCGCGCGACCTTGCCGCGGCGCTTGACGGTGACCGAATCGATCGCCGGGCTGTGAGTCTGGAACACGCGCTCGACGCCGGTGCCATGCGAGATCTTGCGCACCGTGAACGAGGAATTCAGGCCGCGGTTCTTGATCGCGATGACCACGCCTTCATAGGCCTGCACGCGCTCGCGGTTGCCTTCCTTGACCTTGACGTTGACCACGATGGTGTCGCCGGGGCCAAAGCCCGGCAACTTGCGAACCATTTGCTCTTTTTCGAACTGCTGGAGGATATTCATCAGTGCACCTGTGGCTGGATGTTGTAGTCGGTTCGCAGAGGCAACTCCGGGCGGCGGGATCGTGGAGCATGATCGCCGAGCCTGCCGGTTGCGATGCGCAACGCTTTGTTTGCCGGCGCGATCCAG
Source organism: Lysobacterales bacterium (assembly GCA_038249585.1). GTDB lineage: Bacteria > Pseudomonadota > Gammaproteobacteria > Xanthomonadales > Ahniellaceae > UBA4656. The sequence continues at coordinate 4,840 of JBBSDI010000019.1, forward strand.
CGGTTGCCCGCTGGCCCCGCCGGGCCAGCCGCCCCTTGCGGGGCGGGTCGATCAAATCCCCGCCATGTACTCGCGGCGGAACTCATCCAGCAGTGCGCGACTGTTGCCGTCCAGGTCGAGTCGCGCCAGCAGATCCGGGCGCCGCAACCAGGTCCGTCCCAGCTTCTGCTTCAGGCGCCAGCGCGCGATCGCCGCATGGTCGCCCGACAGCAGCACTGCCGGTACTGCATCCGCGCCCTCGAGTTCAGGACGCGAATAATGCGGACAGTCGAGAAGACCGTCCGAAAAGCTGTCCTGCGCGGCCGACTGTGCGTTGCCCAGTGCGCCTTCGCGCAACCGTCCGAGCGCATCGATCAGCACCGCGGCGGCCAACTCGCCGCCCGACAGAACATAATCACCGATCGACAGCTCTTCGTCGACTTCCTGCTCTATCAGCCGCTCATCGACGCCTTCGTATCGACCGCACAACAACAGCAAGCGCGGTTCCTGCGCCAGCGCCTCGACCCGCGCCTGGGTCAGCGGCACGCCCTGCGGGGTGAGGTAGATCACCCGCGCCGGCGCAGTGTCTGCTGCCTTGGCTGCGTGGATCGCCCTGCGCAGGGGCTCGACCAGCATCACCATGCCCGGCCCACCGCCGAATGGCCGGCCATCAATGGTGCGGTAGTTGTCGGTCGCAAAATCGCGCGGGTTCCAGGTGGCTACCGCCAACAGTCCCCGCTCCTGCGCCCGACCTACCACCCCCACGCGCGCCGCCGACGCCACGTAGTCCGGAAACACCGTGATGACATCGATACGCATCGCGATCAGAACGCCGGGTCCCAATCCACCTCGATGCGCTTGCCATCGAGGTCGACCCGCACCACCTGTTGACCCGGGACGAAGGGAATCAAACGCTCCCGCTCGCCCTTGACCACCATCACGTCGTTGGCCCCGGTCGCAAACAGATGCGTTACCTGGCCCAGCGACACGCCTTCGAGCGTGAACACCTCGAGGCCCTCGAGATCGGCCCAGTAGTACTCACCATCCCGCGCCTTCGGCAGCACCTCGCGCGGCACCCACACTTCGGCACCTACCAACTCGGCGGCGGCATCGCGGTCGCACACTTCCGGCAATCTGGCGACGATGCCCTTGCCCTGCGAACGGCCCTGCGGACGCTCCACCGTGGTCTGGCCACCGGACGCCGCGCGCAGCGTCCACGGGCGATAGCGAAAGATGTTGTCGCGTGGCTCGGTGAAGGAATGCAGCTTCACCCAGCCCTCGATCCCGAACACGCCGACAATCCTGCCGAGCAGAACCTGCCGGTCGTCCACGGTCATGCCATCACGCAGCGGCGTTCTGCTTCCCGGCCTGCTTGATCAGCTGGCGCACTTTCTCGGTCGGCTGGGCGCCCTTCTGGATCCACGCGGCGGCTTTCTCGGTGTCCAGCTCGAGCCGGACGTCCTTGCCGCTGGCTACCGGGTTGTAATAACCCAGACGCTCGATGTTGCGACCATCGCGCGCGCAACGCTCGTCGGCCACGACGATATGATAGAACGGACGGCCTTTGGCGCCGGCGCGGGACAGACGAATCTTCACCATGATGCTGGTCTCGGTGCTCGGGAAGGATCGACCCGTTGGTCGATCCGGGAAAAACAGCCGCATAGTGTAGCTGCCGCCGGGAAAAAATCCAGCGCGACAGGAACTTGCGCCAGAAACGCATCCATCGCGACGGGTCCATCCGGCGCACGCGGGGCTCAGCGCGGGAACATCCCGCCACCGGGCTTGAGCATTCCGCCCATCTGGCGCATCAGGCCCTTCATGCCGCCCGAGCCCAGCTTGGACATCATCTTTTCCATCTGCATGAATTGCTTCATCAGGCGGTTGACGTCCTGCGGCTGGGTGCCCGAGCCGCGCGCGATGCGCGCCCGGCGCGAGCCGTTGAGCAGGTCCGGGTGGCGGCGCTCCTTCTTGGTCATCGAGCCGATGATGGCCATCATCCGCCGCACCTCGCGGTCGTTGACCTTGTCCTTGAGGTTCTGCGGCACTTGCGACATGCCCGGCAGCTTGTCCAGCAGCCCGGCCATGCCGCCCATGTTGAGCATCTGCTCGAGCTGGTCGCGCATGTCGTTGAGGTCGAAGCGCTTGCCCTTGAGGACCTTCTCGGCAAGCTTGTGCTGCTTGTCGACGTCGGCCTTGCGCTGCATGTCCTCGACCAGCGACAGCACATCGCCCATGCCGAGGATGCGCTGCGCGGCGCGGTCGGGATGGAACGGCTCCAGCGCATCGGTCTTCTCGCCGGCACCGACGAACTTGATCGGCCGCCCGGTGATGTAGCGCACCGACAGCGCGGCACCACCGCGTGCATCGCCGTCGGTCTTGGTGAGCACCACCCCGGTCAGCGGCAGCGCAGCGGCGAAGGCCTTGGCGGTGACTGCCGCGTCCTGGCCGGTCATCGAATCGACCACGAACAGGGTCTCGATCGGGTCCAGCGCTGCATGCAGGCGCGCGATCTCGTCCATCATCGGCTGATCGACCGCCAGGCGGCCCGCGGTGTCGACGATCAACACATCGGCGTACGAGCGGCGCGCGGCTTCCAGCGCGCCGCGCGCGATCGCGACCGGGTCCTGCCCGGCGCTGCTCGGATGGAACATGCAGCCGACCTGCACGGCCAGGGTCTCCAGCTGGTCGATGGCCGCCGGACGATAGACGTCGGCGCTCACCACCATCACCTTCTTGCGCTTGCGCTCGGCCAGAAAGCGCGCGAGCTTTGCCACCGTGGTGGTCTTGCCCGCACCCTGCAGGCCGGCCATCAGGATCACCGCCGGCGGCTGGGTGGCGAAATCGAGCTCGGCGTTCTGCGAGCCCATCACGGCGGTGAGCTCGTCGCGTACGACCTTCACCAGCGCCTGGCCCGGCGACAGGCTGCGCAAAACCTCCTGGCCGACAGCGCGCACCTTCACCCGTTCGATCAGCGCCTGCACCACAGGCAGCGCCACGTCGGCCTCGAGCAGTGCGATGCGTACCTCGCGGGTCGCCTCGCGGATGTTCTCTTCGGTCAGGCGCGCGCGACCGCGCAGCTTGTCGACGGTTGCGGACAGACGCTGGGTGAGCGATTCGAACATGGACGTACGATCTGGCAAGCCGGGAGCACTGATTATAGGCGACTGCGCCTCTACCGGCGACGCGTGGTGTGCGACACTGGTCCGATGGGTGATTCATACGCAACGTGGGCGGCAGGACTGCTGTACGCGGTCGCAACCGCCATGCTGGTCAGCCGCCTGCGCGCGGATCAGTTCGCGCCCAGCGGTCGCCGCACCCCGCTGATCTTCGGCGCGCTGGCGGGGCTGTTGCATCTGGGCCACCACTGGGCGATCAGTAGCGCAATCGGCGGACCGGACCTGAGTTTTTTCTCCGCGCTGTCGCTGGTCGGACTCGGCATGGCGGGCATGTCGGTGCTGGTCGGCTGGTTCCGTCCGGTCGAGACCATCGGCGTGGTGGTGTTCCCGCTGGCCACGGTGCTGCTGCTGTTCGATCATTTTCTGGGTAATCCCCACGTCAGTGCGGTCACCGGCACGTGGCAGATCAAACTGCATGTGATCATCGCGCTGCTGGCCTATGCGGTGCTGTCGATCGCGGCCCTGGTCGCGATCGTGCTCGCCGCGCAGGAGACCGCGCTGCGCACCCACCGCATCGGCGCGCAGATGGGCGTGTTTCCTCCGCTGAGCCTGGTCGAGGGCCTGCTGTTCCAGCTGATCGGCGCGGGCTTCATCCTGCTGACCCTGACCCTGGTCACCGGCACGCTGTTCGTGGAGGACCTGTTCCACCAGAAACTTGCGCACAAGACCATCCTGTCGATCGCGGCGTGGTTGATGTTCGGCACGCTGCTGTTCGGACGCTGGCGCTGGGGCTGGCGCGGTCGGCGCGCCGCGCGCCTGACCCTGTACGGGATGGGGCTGCTGCTGCTGGCCTTCGTCGGTACCAAATTCGTTCTGGAAATCGTTCTCCAGAAACCGGTCTGAGCGCCCTGTAGAGAGCACGATTGGAGAACGAATGCAGTTGGTTCTCTACTTGTCGATCCAGGACTGTTCTACGAAGGTTTCTGATAATCTCGCGGCAAGCCTTTGTTCCTTGGACCGATTGCGTGCACGCCCTGGTGCAACCTGAGAATCGTCGCCAGTTCCGTCGGATCGGATTCGACGGCGAGGCGCGGCTGTACTCCGAGAAGGCGATGTGGTCGACGCGACTGGTCGATATCTCGCTGCACGGCGCACTGGTGGAACGCCCCGCAGGCTGGGAAGGCGAGCACGGGCGCGCTCAGCGACTGGAGTTGCGCATCGCCACCGGCATCATCATCAGCGCGAGCGCGCGCATCGCACACGCCGGTGGCCGCTTCATCGGCTACCGCTTCGGCCGCATCGATCTGGACAGTTTCGTGCGCCTGAAGCGCCTGATCGAGCTCAATCTCGGCGAACCGGACATCACGGTGCAGGAAATCGGCGCACTCGGCGGCTGAGGGCGTTCGTCGTACCGCGCTAGAGGGCGGCAATTGCTTCCGACAAGCGGTCGACGGCGATGATTTCGATCTCGCCGACCTTGCGCTTGGGTGCATTGCCGCGCGGCAGGATTACCCGCTCGAATCCATGGGTGGCGGCCTCGCGCACGCGCTCCTCGCCGTTGGGAACCGGGCGGATCTCGCCGGACAAACCGACCTCGCCGAACACCACCAGCTTGCGCGACAGCGCGCGGTCGCGAAACGACGACAGCACCGCGATCAGTACGGCCAGATCCGCCGCCGTTTCCTGCACGCGGATGCCGCCGACCACGTTGACGAACACGTCCTGGTCGGAGACCGCCACGCCGCCGTGCCGATGCAGCACGGCCAGCAGCATCGCCAGTCGATTCTGCTCCAGGCCCAGTGCGACGCGGCGCGGGTTGGCCAGCGGCGACTGGTCGACCAGGGCCTGGACTTCGACCAGCAATGGGCGGGTGCCCTCGCGGGTGACCATGATCGCGCTGCCCGGTGCCGGCTCGCCGTGTGCGGACAGGAAGATCGCCGAGGGATTCGGCACCTCGCGCAAGCCGCGGTCGCCCATCGCGAACACGCCCAACTCGTTGACCGCACCGAAGCGATTCTTGAATGCGCGCAGGATGCGATAGCGGCTGCCGCTTTCGCCCTCGAAATACAGCACTGCATCGACCATGTGCTCGAGCACGCGCGGTCCGGCGATCCCGCCGTCCTTGGTCACATGGCCGACCAGGAATACCGCAGTGGTGCTTTCCTTCGCCATCCGCACCAGGCGCGCTGCGCATTCGCGCACCTGACTGACCGAGCCGGGTGCGGCGGTCAGCATCTCCGACCACAGGGTCTGGATCGAATCGATCACCAGCAAGTCGGGCTTGTGGCTGGCGACCTGCTCGACGATGCGCTCGACGCAGGTCTCGGCCAAACCTTCGATGCCGTCGAGTGCAAGACCCAAGCGCAGCGCACGCGATGCGACCTGGGCCAGGCTTTCTTCACCGGTGACGTAGAGGCTGCGCATGCTCGCGCGCACTGCAGCGACGGTCTGCAACAGCAGGGTCGATTTGCCGATGCCGGGATCGCCGCCCACCAGCACCACCGATCCCTGCACCAGCCCACCACCGAGCACGCGATCGAACTCGCCGATGCCGATCGGACGGCGCACCTCTTCGACGCCCACCACTGCAGTCAGCGGCGTGACCCGTGGCGCGCCCGCTGCAGCACCGGCAAAACTCCCGCGACCGCTGCTGGCAGCGGGCCTTACCGCGTCGAGGCGGATCTCGGCCATCGTGTTCCACACGCCACAGTCCGGGCATTGGCCCTGCCATTTGCTCGAACTGCTGCCGCATTCGGAGCAGACGTACGCGGTTTTCGGCTTGGCCATGGGATGCAGCAGCTCCAGACTTCGCGGGGATCGACGCGGCCGATCGGCGGCGCAGGATTGCTCAGGCCAGCAGCGCGTGGTCGTCGACGAAGTCGACCCGGCGCGTCATGCCGCACACCAGTTCATAGCCGATCGTACCTGCCGCAGAGGCGACCTCCTCGACCGGTAGCTCGGGCCCCCACAGCAGCACGGCATCGCCGACCATGGCATCCGGATGCCCGCGCAGGTCGATGGTGATCAGATCCATCGATACGCGACCGATGATCGGCGCGCGAACACCGCCGATGAGTACTGGCGTGCCGGACGGCGCCGAGCGCGGATAGCCATCGCCGTAGCCGATCGTGGCCACGCCCACGGCCATATCCTCCGGGCACTGCCAAGTGCCACCGTAGCCGATGCGCTCGCCGCGCCCGATGCGGTTGATCGCGATCAGTCGGGTCGACAGGCTCATCGCGGGATGGAATCCGAATTCCCCGGCACTGCGTCCGTCGATCACCGAGATGCCGTACAACAGACCGCCGACACGCACCCAGTCGGCATGCACTTCGGGCAAGCCCAGCACCGCGGCCGAGTTCGCCAGCGAGCGCTCACCGCCGATCTCGGCCGCCAGCGGTGCAAACCGCGCGATCTGTTCGCCGCTGATCGGGTCGTCGTAGACATCGGAATTCGCGAAGTGGGTCATCAACACGATTTCCGGGTCGACAGCGGGCAAACGCCGCAGCCGCTCATGCACCGCCTGCACCTGGTCTTGCGCGAACCCCAGTCGATGCATGCCGGTGTCGATCTTAAGCCACACCCGCAGCGGTCGCTCGCCGGCAGGCAGCCGGTCGGCTTCCAGACATTCCAGCTGCGAGTGATGATGGATCACGCTGTCGAGGTCCAGTCGGCGCATCTGCGCGATGTCGTCGGGCGCATCGATCCCCGACAGCACCACCACCCGATTGCGCAGGCCGATCGCGCGGATGCGTCGCGCGTCGGCGATCGACGCCACGCCGAAGGCATCGGCCGCGGCGAGTTCGCGCGCCACCCGTTCCAATCCATGGCCGTAGCCATCGGCCTTGACCACCGCCAGCAGGCGCGAGCGCGGCGCCAGTTCGCGGACCCGTTGCAGGTTGTCGCGCAGCGCGGCCAGCCGGATGGTCGCGCGGGTGTCTCGACTCACTCGAACCCTCCGGAGTAACCATCGCTGGTGAAGTTCTCAAAGCGCGTGTACTGCCCCAGGAAGGCCAACTTCACCATTCCGGTGGGGCCGTTGCGCTGCTTGCCGATGATGATCTCGGCCAGACCTTTGTCGGGCGAATCCGGGTTGTAGTACTCGTCGCGATAGATGAACACGATCACGTCGGCGTCCTGCTCGATGGCGCCGGATTCGCGCAGATCCGCCATCACCGGGCGCTTGTCGGTGCGCTGTTCGAGCGAGCGGTTGAGCTGCGACAGCGCAATCACGGGCACCGAGAGCTCCTTGGCCAGGGCCTTCAGGCTGCGCGAGATCTCTGAAATCTCGGTGGCGCGATTCTCCTTGTTTCCGGGCACCTGCATCAGCTGCAGGTAGTCGATCACGATGATGCCCAGATCGTGTTCGCGCTTGAGCCGCCGCGCGCGCGAACGCAGCTCCAGCGGCGACAGCGACGGCGTATCGTCGATGAAGATCTTCGACTCGGCCAGCAAGGTGATCGCGGAGGTCACCCGCGGCCACTCCTCGTCGGCGAGATCGCCCGTGCGCAGGTGCTGCTGGTTGATCCGGCCCAGCGACGAGATCAGGCGGAATGCCAGCTGCGAGGCCGACATTTCCATCGAGAACACGGCGGCGGCCTTGCCGGTCTTGAGCGCGGCGTATTCGGCCATGTTCAGCGCCAGCGCGGTCTTGCCCATCGATGGCCGCGCGGCCACGATGACCAGATCGCCGGCTTGCCAGCCTGCGGTGCGATGGTCCAGATCGGTAAAGCCGGTCGGCATTCCGGTGATCGGACTCTTGCTCTCGGCGCGCTGGCGCAACTGCTCGAATGCGTCCTTCACCGCCGAGCGCATCGACACGAATCCCTGCCGCCCGCGTGCGCCGGCCTCTGCAATCCGGAACACGCGCTGCTCGGCGATCTCGACCAGTTCCCGTGGGCTGCGGCCCTCGGGCTGGAAGGCGTCGCTGGTGATCTCGGTGCCGGCATCGATCAACTGCCGCAGCACCGACTTCTCGCGCACGATGTCGGCGTAAGCGGCGATGTTCGCCGCACTCGGCGTCGAGTTGGCCAGCTCGATGATGTAGCGGGTACCGCCGACCTGCTCGGACAGGCGCTGCGATTCGAACCATTCGCCAAGGGTCACCGCATCGCAGGGCCGACCTTTCTCCGCCAACTCGCCGATCGCGCGGAAGATCAGCTGATGGTCGCGGCGATGGAAATCCTGCTCGGTGATCTTGTCGGCGATCTTGTCCCAGGCCTCTGACACCAGCATCAGGCCACCGAGCACGGCCTGTTCGGCCTCCAGCGAATGCGGCGGCACACGCAGCGGCTGGATGCGCTGCGCGGAGTCGAACGAACTGGGGGTGGCGGACATCGTGACGGGCCCTCGCTACAAGCATGCAAGTCTAGCGGCCAACGCCTGCGCGGCGTTGCGCATAAGCCTGTGGATATCCGGGGGACATCTCATGGCAACAGATCGCCGGTTCGGCGGACAGCAGGCAAAAAAAAGGCCGCCGGGGTCATCGGCGGCCTCAACATCCCTGGAAGCAGCATCCGCCAGCGCACGAAGCCGGCGGAATTTCGGCCACTACTCTTCGGGTACGACGATGACCTTCACGGTGGTCAGCACATCTGCGTGCAGCGCCACCTGAACATCAAACTCGCCCGTTCGACGGAGCGGACCTTCCCCGAGCAGCACCTCGCTCTTCGCCAGCGGGAGACCCGCTGCCGTGAAAGCTTCGGCGATGTCCCGGGTATTGACCGACCCGTAGAGCTTGCCTTCCGTACTGGCATTGGCACGAATCGTTACTGCGGCATTCTCGAAACGCGCGCGACGGGCCTCGGCATCGCCGAACAGGGCGGCTGCCTTGACTTCGTATTCCGCGCGACGCTTCTCGAACTCCGCAACATTGGTTGCCGAGGCACGAACCGCCTTGCCTTGGGGAACCAGGAAATTGCGACCGTAGCCAGGCTTGACCTGGACCTTGTCGCCGAGGTTGCCAAGGTTCACCACCTTGGTCAGAAGAATGAGTTCCATGATCTGCGGTCTCCGTCGGCTCAGTGGCTGTCGCAATAGGGCAGCAGTGCCAGGAAGCGCGCCCGCTTGATCGCGGTGGCCAACTGGCGCTGGTATCGGGCCTTGGTGCCGGTAATGCGGCTGGGCACGATCTTGCCGGTCTCGGTGACGTACTGGCGCAGGGTGTTGAGATCCTTGTAGTCGATCTCGACCACCTTCTCGGCGGTGAATCGGCAGAATTTCTTGCGGCGGAAAAACTTGGACATGAGGGAATTCCTTGGTCTCGATCAGGCAGCGCGGACTTCGTCGGAAGAATCGCCACGGCTCTCGCCGTAGCCACCTTCCTCGTCGCGCGGACGGCGCTCGGGCTTCTCGTCCTTCTGCTTCATGATCGGCGACAGCTCGGTCACCGCCTCGTCGCGATGGATGATCAAATGGCGCAACACGGCATCGTTGAAGCGGAAGCTGGCGACCAGCTCCGTCAACACCGCCTGCGAACACTCGATGTTCATCATCACGTAATGCGCCTTGGCCAGATTCTCGATCGGAAACGCCAGTTGACGGCGCCCCCAGTCTTCGAGCCGATGGATCGCTCCCTTGTCGCCCTCGATGAGCGTGCGATAACGCTCGACCATCGCGGGAACCTGCTCGCTCTGGTCCGGGTGGACCATGAAAACCACTTCGTAGTGACGCATGAAAACTCCTTGAGGACTTAAGGCCTCCCGACGTTGCGGTGAGGCAAGGGTTGCAGCGGGAAAATGGCGTGCTGCAGGGCCGCGAATTCTAGGCGAAATCGGGTCTGCTCTCAACACGGAAATAGCTTGCCTTACCGTTGCATGGCATCGAAAACCCATGTAATTCAATAGGTTCAGATCGAAAACTAAAGTTCAGGCAGCTTTGACCCCCGGCAGGAAACAAATAGAAAGCGGCCGCTGCCTGCTCGCCCAAGCCCATGATTTGAAAGACTATCGCAGTTGCGCTCCATCCGTTCTCTGCCCGGCCCGGAGAACCACCACAGCATGGCCTGACGAAGCCTGGAGAACGCTGGCGGGAGAAACCGGAAAGGGAACCGCTTGCCGCGCTGCGATGCGGTATGCCGCAATCGCGACCCGCTCAGGCGCTCAGCTGGTGCTGAAGCTCTCGCCGCAGCCGCATTCGCCCTTGACGTTGGGATTGCGGAAAACGAACTCGGCGTTGAGGCCTTTGCGCGCGAAGTCGATTTCGGTTCCCGCGACCAGCGGCAGGCTGCGCTGGTCGACCACGATGCGGACACCGTGCAGATCGAACACGTGGTCGTCCGCCGCAATCGCATCGGCAAGATCGACCGTGTAGGCCCAACCCGAACAGCCGGTGCGGCGTACGCCGAAGCGCAGCCCCACCGATCCCGGCTTGTCCGACACGAACGCCGCGACCCGCGCTGCGGCGGCTTCGGTCAAGCGGATGGCTGCGAGCTCGATATTCATCGGATGCACCTCGGCGTGTCGATCGATATGATGACACAGCGCACGATCGCAAGCGTCTGCAAGCCGTTGAAGCAGCGTGCGGAACCTGTCCGGACGCTCCGTGGGCGCCGCGCCCTCGGTCGCGCTCGGCTATTATCGCGTGCTGTGGCTGCACATCGCCAATCGCATTCGATCCGCAGGAGCCCGCAGTAGATGAAAACGATCAGCGTCGCCGAGGCGCTCTCGGGCCGCACGGCGGCCGGCACCCAGGTCACGGTGCGCGGGTGGGTGCGCACCCGTCGCGATTCGAAAGCCGGGATGTCGTTCGTCAACCTCAGCGATGGCTCGTGCCAGGCGGTGATCCAGATCGTGGCACCGGCCACGCTTGGCAACTACGAAGCCGAGGTCAAGCATCTGACTGCCGGCTGTGCGGTGATCGCCAGTGGCGAGCTGGTGGCCTCGCAAGGCAAAGGGCAGTCGTTCGAGATCCAGGCCAGCACGGTCGAAGTCGCCGGCATGGTCGACGATCCGGAAACCTATCCGATCCAGCCCAAGGCGCACACCATGGAGTTTCTGCGCGAGGTGGCCCACCTGCGCCCGCGCACCAACACCTTCGGCGCGATCGCGCGCGTGCGCCACTGCATAGCCCAGGCGATCCACCGTTACTTCCATGAGCGCGGATTCTTCTGGATCAACACGCCCATCATCACCGCCTCGGACGCCGAGGGTGCCGGGCAGATGTTCCGGGTCTCGACCCTGGATGCGGCCAACATGCCGCGTACCGAAGCCGGCGCGATCGACTGGTCGAAGGACTTCTTCGGCAAGGAGGCCTACCTGACGGTTTCCGGCCAGCTCAATGTGGAGGCGTACTGCCTGGCCCTGTCGAAGGTGTACACCTTCGGCCCGACCTTCCGCGCGGAGAATTCCAACACCACCCGCCACCTGGCCGAGTTCTGGATGATCGAACCGGAGATCGCCTTTGCCGATCTCAACGACGACGCCACGCTCGCCGAGGATTTCCTCAAGTACATCTTCCGCGCCGTGCTCGACGAGCGCGCCGACGACATGGCGTTCTTCGCCGAGCGCGGCGAGAAGACCGTGATCGCGCGTCTGCAGTCGTTCGTCGAGGCGCCATTCGTGCGCATCGACTACGGCGATGCGGTCGAGATCCTGCGCAAGTCCGGGCGCAAGTTCGAATACCCGGTCGAGTGGGGCCTCGATCTGCAGACCGAACACGAACGCTTCCTCACCGAAGAGTACGTCAAGCATCCGGTCGTGGTGATGAACTACCCGGAGCGCATCAAGGCCTTCTACATGCGTCTGAACGACGACGGCCGCACGGTCGCTGCGATGGACGTGCTGGCGCCCGGGATCGGCGAGATCATCGGCGGCAGCCAGCGCGAGGAGCGTCTGGATGTGCTCGACGCGCGGATGCGCCAGTTCGGCCTCGATCCTGCGCACTACCAGTGGTATCGCGACCTGCGCCGCTACGGCACGGTGCCCCACGCGGGCTTCGGGCTCGGCTTCGAGCGCCTGGTGGTCTACGCCTGCGGCCTGGGCAACATCCGCGACGCGATTCCCTATCCGCGTGCGCCGGGCAGCGCGGAGTTCTGAGCATGTTCTGGCCCGACCTGGTGTTGATGACGGGACTCGGCATTCTGACCGCGGGTGTGACCGGCTATCTGATCTTCGGCCCGCTGTCGTACCGGCACCTGATGGATCGCGAAGCCGAAACCGGACTCGGCGGCAATGCCTTCGCGCCGACGTTCTTTGCGTTCCTGCTCAGCGGCCGCTACCGCGCCATGCGCGACCGCGCGCTCGACCCGCTGGCGACACCGGCGCGGGTCATGCTGTGGACCATTGCGGTCGGAATCGTCGGCAGCACAGTCGGCGTCATCATGCGGACCTGAGTCATGAACGATACCCAATGGTGGCTCCTGCTGCCGGAACCCGACCTGCTGCTGTGGGCACGCCTGCGTCTGCGCGAAGACGGCGGCATCGAGCTGCTGGAAGCGACCGGTGAGGTGCTGCGCTTTGACGATAACGATGCGGCGCGCCACTACCTGCTGAGCGCCGAGTATCGTGCGTGGGACGGGCTCGACCCCGACGACGCGGCACAACTCGGCTTCGCGCTCGACGCGGTGAGTCCACCGACGATCGCCGACGAGCGCATGCTCGCCGGTGCGATGGCCGTGCGCCTGCGATGAAGCCATGAACCTCGATTTGAGCGGCAAACACGCGCTGGTATGCGGCGCCTCGCAGGGCATCGGGCGCGCAACCGCCTTCGAGCTGGCAGCCCTTGGCGCCAACGTCACCGTGCTCGCACGCCGCGACGAGGTGCTGCGTGCGCTGGTCGCTGAGTTGCCGCGTACCCACGCCGCGCAGTCGCACGCATGGATCGCGGCCGACCTGGCAGCACCCGGCGCGGCCGCGCAGGTCCAGGCCGCGGCGACCCAGCACCCGGTGCAGATCCTGGTCAACAATTCCGGCGGCCCGCCGCCAGGCACCGTGCAGTCCGCAACTGCAGCGCAGTTCCTCGCTGCATTCGAGCAGCATCTGCTCGGCGGGCATGCGCTGCTGCAGGCTGTGTTGCCGGGCATGAAGACTTCCGGCTACGGCCGCGTGATCAACGTGATCTCGACCTCGGTCAAGGAGCCGATTCCCGGCATCGGCGTCTCGAACACGATCCGCGGCGCGGTAGCTGCTTGGGCCAAGACCCTCGCCCACGAACTGGGCCCGCACGGGATCACGGTCAACAACGTGCTGCCCGGTTCGACCGAAACGCCGCGCATCCAGCAGATAGTCGCGGCACGCGCGGTCGCCAGCAGTCGCGACGAGGCCACGATCCGGGCCGAGATGATCTCGCACGTGCCGCTTGGACGCTTCGCCGAACCGGCCGAAATCGCCGCCGCCATCGCCTTTCTTGCAAGCCCGGCGGCGGCTTACATCAGCGGCATCAACCTGCCGGTCGACGGCGGGCGCACGCAGTCGCTCTGAACCGTGGATGCCGAGGCGCTGCAGTTCGGCAACCTGATCGACGGCCGCATCGTGGCTGCGCGCTCGGCGCGCTGGCTGGAAGTCTACGAACCGGCGACCGGTCAAGTGTATGCGCGGGCCGCCGCCAGCAATGCGGACGACATCGCTGATGCGGTGGCGGCCGCGAACCGCGCCGCCCCGGGCTGGGCGCGCACGCCTGCGGCGGAGCGTGCGCGACTCCTTGCGCGATTGGCTGATCTGATCGAAGCCGCCCTGCCCCGGTTTGCCGCCGCCGAATCGCGCGACGGCGGCAAACCCGTGGCGCTGGCGACGCGCATGGATATCCCGCGCGCGATCGCCAACCTGCGCTTCTTCGCCGCCGCCGCGACGCAATTCGCCAGCGAGTCGCATGCGATGGAGGGCGCCGGGCTGAACTACACCTTGCGCCAGCCGCTCGGTGCCGTGGCCTGCATCTCGCCATGGAACCTGCCGCTGTACCTTCTGACCTGGAAGATCGCGCCCGCGCTGGCCGCCGGCAACTGCGTGGTTGCCAAACCCTCGGAGATCACGCCGCATACCGCGTGGCTGCTGTCGCGGGCGTCGATCGAGGCGGGCCTGCCACCGGGCGTGCTCAACATCGTGCACGGCACCGGCCCCGATGCCGGCGCACCACTGGTCGCGCATCCGCAAATCAAGGCCGTGTCGTTCACCGGCAGTACGCGAACCGGTGCTGCCATCGCTGCAGCGGCCGCGCCGCAATTCAAGAAGCTCTCGCTGGAGATGGGCGGCAAGAACCCGTTCATCGTGTTCGCCGATGCCGACTTCGATGCGGCACTCGAGACCGCAGTGCGCGCTGCATTCACCAACCAGGGCCAGATCTGCCTGTGCGGCTCACGCGTGCTGGTGCAGCGGCCGCTGTATGCGCGATTCCGCGACGCCTTCGTCGCGCGCGCGCAGGCGCTGCGGGCCGGCGACCCGGCGTTGCCGCAAACCGAATTCGGCGCGGTGGTTTCCGCCGAGCACTACGCCAAGGTGCTTGCTTGCATCGCACTCGCGCGCGAGGAAGGCGGCACGTTGCTGACCGGCGGCGTGGCCGCCGAAGTAGCCGGACGCTGCGCCGCTGGCTGGTTCATCGAAGCGACCGTGATCGAAGGTCTGGACGCGCACTGCCGCACCAACACCGAAGAGATCTTCGGCCCGGTGGTCAGCCTGCTGCCATTCGACGACGAAGCCCATGCGCTGGAGATCGCCAATGCCGTGCCGTATGGACTGGCAGCGTCGGTATTCACCCGCGAGATCGGTGTCGCCCATCGGATGGCGGCCGCGATCGAGGCGGGCGTGGTGTGGATCAACTGCTGGATGCTGCGCGACCTGCGCACGCCGTTCGGCGGCATGAAGGACTCCGGCGTGGGACGCGAGGGCGGCCTGGAGGCGATGCGCTTTTTCACCGACGCGCGCAATGTCTGCATTGCGTATTGACCAGGCCACCCGCCCATGAGCGACAGCATCCGCACCAGCAGCGCACCGCAGCCAGTCGGCGCGTATCCGCATGCACGACGGGTCGGCAATCTGCTGTTCCTGTCCGGCGTGGGGCCGCGCCTGCCCGGCAGCAACGCGATTCCCGGCAACGTGTATGCCGGTGACGGCAGCCTGCTCGCTTACGACATTCAAGCCCAGTGTCGTTCGGTGTTCGCCAATGTGCGCAGCATTCTCCAGGCCAGCGGGGCGCAGTGGCAGGATCTGGTCGACGTCACCGTGTACCTGACCGACATGCAGCGCGATTTCAGCACCTACAACCGGCTGTGGGCCGAACATTTCGGCAGCGATCCGCCATGCCGCACCACGCTGGGCATCACCGCCCTGCCGACTCCGATCGCGATCGAGCTCAAGTGCATTGCGGCATTGCGCGAATCCGTTCCAGCAAGCTGAGCGAACGCACCCGCACGCCGCGACATCAGCGCAACGGACGCAACCGGGTCAGCAACTGCGGACCTGCTGCCGCCCACAGCGCTGGCCAGTGCTCCAATGCAACCGCCATCTGCAGCAGCGCCGCGCGCGCGCTGGCAAGCTGTGCTGCGGTCAGTTCGCGCTCGCGCAGGGCCGCTTCGTTCTCCGCGATCGCGCGCCGCACATGATCGATCCACTCCGGCGGGGCGGAAACGCCGAAGTCGCGCAGGCTGCGATACAGCGGCTGGATCACACCCGCCAACAGGCGGTCGCGCCAATGCTGGTACTGCATGTCGAGTGCGGCGTCGGATGCCGCCGCCTGCTCGCGCAGCAATGCAGCCAGCGCCGCCATGCGCAGCGCACGATCGCCGGAATTGAGCAGCGGTGCGGCCGACAGCACCTGCGCTGCGAGGAACATGTTGAGGTCTTCGATAGCGGGCTGCTCGGCGCGACCACGGCGATCGCGCGGAGTTTGCGAGAAGTGACCGATGGATGCGGGGACTGCCATCGCCAGCGCGGTGGGATCGATACTCGACAGCAACACCAGGAACAGCGAGTCGTCGGCCTTGCCGAGGGTGGCCACCGGCGGCAACAGCTCGCGCGCATCGAGGATCAACGGCGTGAACACCCCGGTCGCCATGAAATGCGGGCGACGCCGTCCCTGCCAGATGTTGTCCGCCTGCAGCCGCTGCGGATTGAACGGTGCGCGCAACAGGCTGGTGAGCGTAGTGCGATTGGGCATGTCGAGATGAATGCTGCTGTCGAACGGCAGCTCGCCATACACCCCGCCGCAGATCGCGGCCACCCGCGCTGGCGGCGCAAGGCAGGCCAGCGACGCAGCACTGCGCAGGCGCGCCGAGGTCGGGCTGAAACCTACCTTGCGCAGCAGCGCACCCGCCGGCTGGCCGAGTTGGCGCATCAGCAGCGCATACGGGTCTTCATCGACTTCGGCC
>JBBSDI010000020.1:0-21081 GCA_038249585.1 Lysobacterales bacterium
CACCAGGCTGGGCGTGGTATTCGACGAGCGCACCAGGCCCCAGCCATCGGGATAGTCGGCGCGCACGCCGTCGATGTTCGACACCCGTGCACCGGGGAAGGTCGCGGTCGCGCGGAACTTGTCGACGAAGGCGTAGTGCGCGCCCTCGGCAGTGGCGATCTTGAGCTCCGGCGTCGACACGCCCTTGGGCAGCTCATTGAAGATCGCCTGCGGGTCGCGCGAGCTTGCACCCAGGATCTCCAGCAGTCTTGCGGCCGCATAGATCGCGTCGTCGAAGCCGAACCAGCGTTCGCGAAAGAAGAAGTGTCCGCTCATCTCGCCGGCGAGTTCGGCGTCTTCCTCGCGCATCTTGGCCTTGATCAGCGAATGCCCGGTCTTCCACATGACCGGACTGCCACCGTGGCGCAGGATCACATCCTGCAGATGCCGGGTGCACTTGACATCGTAGATCACGGTCGCGCCGGGGTTGCGATTGAGCACGTCCATCGCAAACAGCATCAGCAGGCGATCGGGATAGATGATCTCGCCGCTGGCAGTGACCACGCCGAGGCGGTCGCCATCGCCATCGAAAGCCAGGCCAAGGTCGGCTTTGAGCCGCTTGACCGACATGATCAGGTCCTGCAGGTTGGCCGGATCCGACGGATCGGGATGGTGATTGGGGAAGTTGCCATCGACCTCGCAGTGCAGCGGCACCACCTCGCAACCGACGGCCTCGAGCACCTGCGGCGCGATGCCGCCGGCGACGCCGTTGCCGCAGTCGATCACGACCTTCAGGCGTCGCTCGGCCTGCACGTCGCCCGTGATGCGTTCGATGTAGTCGGCCACCACGTCGATCACCTGCAGGCCGCCGACGCCGACGGCGAACTTGTTCTCGGCAATCCGCGTGTACAGGGCCTGGATCGCATCCTCGGCCAGAGTCTCGCCACCGATCACGATCTTCAAGCCGTTGTATTCCGGCGGGTTGTGGCTGCCGGTGACCATCACTCCGGAGCCGGCATTCAGGTGGTAGGTCGCAAAGTACAGCACCGGGGTTGGCGCCATGCCGATGTCGATCACATCGCAGCCGGTCGATCGCAGGCCCTTGATCAGTTCGGCTGCGAACTCCGGCCCCGACAGGCGTCCATCGCGCGCAACCACCACCTCGCTCAGGCCGCGCTCGCGTGTCGCGCTGCCGACGGCCTTGCCGATCAGGCGCACGATGTCGGGCGTCAGGCCCTCACCGACCACGCCGCGGATGTCGTAAGCGCGGAAAATACTGCGATCGATCGCCGTCTCCGACACCGCTTTGGCGGCCGCCTTGCTCGCCACGCGCAGCTTGTCGGCGATCGCCTTGGCCTGGTCCATCTTCTGCGGCATGATCTCGTCGCTGTCGCGGTCGCTGTCGTTGCCGGCACCGGGCTTGCGCAACTTGCCCAGCAGCCCGATGGCGGCCTTGGCGGCAGGCGTCATCGGCTCACCCTTGCGCTGCGCGCGCACCACACCCAGCAGACCCGCCAACAGCACCAGCAGCACGCCGATGATGGCCAGCGGCAGCGGGCTGCGATAGTCGAGCAGCGGCAGTACATCACCCAGCTTGAAGAACTCCGTGCGCTGCACTCCGATCGACAGGATGCTCTGCGGGATCGGCAGCGCCGGGTCCTCGACGCCACCCAGCGTGCCACGCGATTCGCTGATCACGGAACCCAGCGTGCCCTGGCGCAGGCTCAGGCGCCCGCCGCCGAACGACATCGACTCGATCTGCTCGGTGAACGCAGCTCCCGAGCGCAGCACATAGGCATAGCCGAGCACGCTGATGCCATCGACGATGGCCTGCGAAAGGCCCAGGCTCAGGCTGCCGTCTTCCTCGCGCAGCAACTGGGCGCGCGCGATGCCGCCGGCATCGCGCGCTTCGGCGAGCATGTTGGCGCGACCGTAGCCGAACTTCTGCAGGTCCGCTTCGATCAGCTGCGGCAGTTCAGGCGGGTAGAACTCCGCGCGCACCATGTCCGGCACCAGTTGGCGCAGGCGCAGCGAGGCGCGGGTTTGCGCATCGCGGTCGAAGGCTCCCAGCGCACCGCGCAAGATGGGATCGGCCAGCGCCTTGCCCAGCGCAGTCTGCGCTACCGCCATCTGCCCGGTCAGGTCGGCCAGCAGGGCCTTGCGCGACTGTTGCAGGGTCTGGACCGCTGAGGCTTCGCGAAACACCTGCACGGCCTGCAGCAGGCAGGCGATGCCGCCGGCCAGCGCCAGCGCCAGCGCCAGGGTCAGGCCGAGTCGACGGATCTGCTCGCCGCTGTCGGTGCGAGCTTGCGATGCTTCGAGTGCGGTTTGCTTGCGTGCCACGCGATGCTAGTCCTTGGCCAGTTGCGGCGTCGTAGGCTCCGCGCGGATTGCATCATCCGAGCGCAGGTGTGCGGTATCCGGCCGCTGGCGCGCGATCAACGCGTTCAATCAGGCCCGTCCGGTGTGCCCGAATCCGCCCGCACCGCGCGCACTGTCGACGAACTGCTCGACGATGCGAAACGACGCCTGCGCGACCGGCACCACCACCAGCTGGGCGATCCGCTCCCCGGGGTTGATGGTAAAGGCCTCGCTGGAGCGGTTCCAGCACGAAATCATCAACGGGCCCTGATAGTCGGCGTCGATCAGGCCGACCAGGTTGCCCAGCACGATGCCATGCTTGTGGCCCAGACCGGAGCGTGGCAGCAAAATCGCGGCATAGGCGGGATCGTCGATATGGATCGCGATGCCGGTCGCAATCATCGCCGTGGCGCCAGCTGCGAGCTCAAGCGGCGCGTCGATGCAGGCGCGCAGGTCGACACCTGCGCTGCCCGCAGTGGCGCGTGCGGGCAGCGGAAACTGCGTGCCGATGCGCGCATCGAGGATCCGCAGCGCAATCTCGATCACGCGCGCGCCCCGACTGCGGCGGCAGCGTCGCGCGCGGCGAGGCGCTGCGCGATGATCTGGATCAGCTGCACTGCCAGCACGATCTTTGGCGCACGACCCAAATCCTGCCGCCAACCATCGGCACCCAGCAGCAGCAGGGCATTGTCCTGACTGTCGAAGCCTGCGCCGGGCGCACCGACCTGGTTGGCCGCGATCAGATCCAGGCGCTTGCGCTCGAGCTTGGCGCGCGCGAAATGCTCCACATCGGCGGTTTCGGCCGCAAAACCAAGCGTGAACGGCCGCTGCGGCAGGGCCGCGACCGCAGCCAGGATGTCCTCGGTGGTCTCGAGCTCCACGGTCGGCGGCGCGCTGTTCGGCGATTTCTTGATCTTGCCGGCGGCCACCGCGAGCGGGCGGAAGTCGGCCACGGCGGCGGCACCGATATAGATGTCCGCACCAGCGGCATGCGCCATTACCTGCGCGTGCATCTCGCGCGCGCAGCGCACGTCGATGCGCTGCACGCGCGCCGGGGTCGGCAGATGCACCGGGCCTGCGATCAGGGTGACCTGCGCGCCTGCGGCGGCGGCTGCCGCGGCCAGCGCGAAGCCCATCCGGCCCGAGCTGCGATTGCCGATGAAGCGCACCGGGTCGATATCCTCGAAGGTCGGTCCGGCACTCACCAGCACGTTGCGCCCGGCCAACACACCGGGCACCCGAAGTGCGGCCAGAGCGGCCACGATCGCGGTCGGCTCCATCAAGCGACCGGGGCCGAATTCGCCGCAGGCCTGGCCGCCGCTGTCGGGGCCGAGCACGGCCACTCCCCGCGCGATGAGGGTTTCGATATTGGACTGCGTCGCAGGGTGAGCCCACATCTGCTGGTTCATCGCCGGCGCGATCGCCAGCGGTGCGTTGGTCGCAAGGCACAGGGTCGCGAGCAGATCGTCGCCCAGACCGTACGCAAGTCGCGCAATGGTGTTGGCGCTGGCCGGCGCCACCAGTACCTGATCGGCCCAACGCGCCAGCTCGATATGGCCCATCGCCGCTTCGGCGGCCGAATCCCACAGCGTGGTGCGAACCGGATGGCCGCTCAGGGCCTGGAAGGTCAGCGGGGTGACGAAGTGTTGGGCGCCGGCGGTCATCACCACCCGCACCTGGGCGCCGGCATCGCCAAGGCGGCGCACCAGCTCGGCAGCCTTGTAGGCACCGATGCCGCCGCTGACCCCGAGCAGCACCTTCAGCCCTGCCAGTTCGCTCACGTAAGCATCCGCCGACATTCCGATACGGCGAAATCTTACAGGATGACGCGGCGCATTCCCGCAGTGCCGCGTGGCGCCGCAGCCCAGCATGGGGCCATGCGCATCGCCGACCTGCCCACCCACGACCGTCCCCGCGAACGCCTGCAGCGTCTGGGGCCTGCTGCACTCGCCGATGCCGAGCTGCTGGCGGTGTTCCTGCGCACCGGCCATCGCGGCGTGAGCGCGATCGAACTGGCGCAGGCACTGCTGTTGCGCTTCGGTGGGCTCGGCGCGCTGTTTGCAGCACCAGCCAGCGAAGTGGTTGGATCCAGCGGCATCGGCCCGGTCAAGCATGCGCAGCTGCAGGCCGCGGCCGAGCTGTCGCGTCGCGCGCTGGAGTCCACCTGCACGCGCGGCGCCACCTTGACCTGCCCGCGCGACAGTGCCGCCTTCCTGCGCGCCTGGCTGCGCCCGTTTCCCTACGAGGTGTTCGCCTGCGTATTCCTCGACAACCGCCATCGGGTGATCGCCGCAGAAGAAATGTTCCGCGGCACCATCGACGGCGCCTCGGTGCATCCGCGCGAAGTGGTGCGGCGCGCCATCGCGCACAACGCAGCGGCAGTGATCTGCGCGCACAACCACCCCTCGGGCATCGCCGAGCCCAGTGCTGCCGATATCGCCATCACCCGCCGCCTGGCCGAAGCGCTGGCTCTGATCGACGTACGCGTGCTCGACCACTTCGTGGTCGGCGACGAGCAGCCGCTGTCGATGGCCGAGCGCGGCTTGCTGTAGCGCCGATCGCCGCAATCGCCGCCATGGCGGCTCCCACATGGCAGAGCCATCGGAATCGCCGCCATGGCGGCTCCCACATGGCAGAGCCACTGTTGCGGAGCCTCCGGACTTGCGCTGCGGCATCCCGATGGCAGGCCGCAGGCCAGACCGCCATAGAGCTCAATGCAGTTCAGGCCATCGCGACACCCCGAAGTACCTGGTGGGAGCCGCTATAGCGGCGATTGCAGCACCGCCGATTGTCGGAATCGCCGCCATGGCGGCTCCCACATCGCAGAACCATCGTTGCGGAGCCTCCCGCCTTGCGCTGTAGCGGCGCGATGGCGGGCCGCAGGCCAGCCCCCCACCCACGTTCCTTTGCCGTTTCCTCCACGTCTATACTCGACGCCACCCGTCCATCCAGGCCGCAACGCCAACTTGATCACCGGACTCGTCGACGACTTCCCGCCCGATGCCGTGGAGCGCCAGCTCCCGGACGTCGACAGCGCGCGGCGGCTGATCGGCGAGCGGCGGCCGGATGTCGCGCACCTGCTGCGGCGGCGGCGCGCGATCTATCACGACTTCTACGGCGAAGGCGCGCAGTCGTATCTCGAGCGCGCGGAAAGCGCGGTGCTGCTTGCCCTCGCCCGCCTCGGGCTACGCCACGGCACCTTCGGCGACGACTTCCACGACTACCACAACGAAGACCACGCGCTGGAGATCCTCGATCGCCGCCTCGGGCGCGTGCTTGGCCAGGAAGGCGTCATCGCCCTGCCCGGCCGCGACTGGCTGGCGCTGTCGCTGTTCGCCACCTGCCACGACCTGCGCCAGCGCGAGGCGTTCTCGTTCCGCCACGGCATCGGCAACAACGAAGCCGCCAGCATGGCCGAAACCCACCGCATCCTGGTCGCTGCCGGTTTCGACCCGGCGCGCGACCGCGATCTGTTCGTGGCAATGGAGATCATGATCGCCGGCAGCACCTTCGACGCCAGCCCGCATCCGGCCAGCTACAACAGTGCCGAAGTCCTGAACACCGGCGGCCCGCTGGCGCCCAACCTCGCCGCGATGCTCGACGAGGCAATGCCGGACTGGCGCGGCGACGACATGATCGTGCGCGCGGTGAACCTTGCCCTGATCGCCTCCGACCTCGACACCGCCAACGTCGGCGAGCGTTTCGCCGAGTTCGCCGCGAGTGCTGCGCGACTCGCGGCCGAGCGCGAGATGCGCTCGGGCCGCGCGCTGGCCGCGCCCGATTCCGGCGAGCCGACGCTGAAGTTCCTCACCGACGGCCAGGAACGCTACTTCTTCGACCTGCACCGTTTCTGCTCGCCGCTGGGTACTGCGGTGTTCGCGCAGGGCAAGGAATACAACGCACCGCGCGTGCGCATACTGTCCGGGATGTTGCGCGAGCGCTTCGGCGCAGCGGCAGTCGGAAGCTTCAGTGGCGAGCAGGTGCTCGCGGCGCACCTGGAGCTGGCGGAAACGGTCTGATTGCGAGATCGTGGAATCACGCGCTCGCACGCGGTCGGCAATTCCGCGCGCCATTACGGCGAAGCGCGACTACGGCAGCCGCACAATCCCGACGCACAGAACGTCGCCCAACAAAAAGGGCCGCTGTTGCCAGCAGCCCCGATGCGTCCAGTGGTTCAGGTCACGGTCGCAATGGCGCCCTGGGCGACGCCTGGAGAGAAACTTTGGAGGAGGTTGCCCATCCTTGGGCCGGCTTCCTCAATAGTGGTTCGCGTGGGCGCAGGCAACAGCCCTGCGCCTTGTACGATTACGGGCGGATCGAACCGGGGTAGGTCCAGCCCAGCGTCCAGTCGCGGAACGGCATCGGACCGAAGGCGCCGCGGTAGGGCACGGTCTCGAAGAACCCACCCGACGGCGGTAGAACGGCAGTGCCATCCAGCGGGCCACCGAGAACCGGTATGCGGCCGTTGATGTTGCCGGCCAGCGCGCCAACGTTGTTGCCGGTGCCGCCGTTGAACCAGGTGGCAACCGTGCCGGCGAGGGTGGCGTCGGCAGCACCGAAGTTGGTGGCGCAGCCGAGCAGCGAGCTGCCGCGGAAGAACAGTGCATTGGCGGTGATCTGATCGAAGCTGGCCGAGTCGAACACGGTCACGCACTCGCCAGACGGCTGTTGCGCGACCACCACGTTGTAGTACTCACCGGAGGATCCGCGGCGGATGCGGATCTGGCGACGGAAGTTCGGAGCGGCCGCATTGCCGACGCAAGTCAGGTTCGCCACGCGCGGTTGGGCGCGCGGTGCGGCGTTGAGCGACTGGGCGTTGTTGTCCGACTCGACGCAAGAGCCGTCGGCGGTGTCGGCGTTCGAGCCCGACTGGACGTACGCATACTGGATGTTGCCGCGATAGCCGCCGGCGTCGAAGTCGAGGCCGTCGTCATTGCCCTGCGTGCACACCAGGTACTTCGCATTGACGGTGCCGCCGAAGAACTCGAAGCAGTCGTCCAGACCGTTGTGGGACTGGATGAACTCCACAACCGTGCGCGAACCGACGGAGCCGAGCGTCAGGGAATTCAACTCAACGTTGCCCGATACAACCACGCCGCCGTTGCGGATCTGGATGTAGCGCAGTACGCCCGAGGTATCCTCGTCGTTGCTGCCACCCCAGCGGATGGTCGGGTCGGCTTCGAACTCGCCGGTCCCGCCGGCCGAATCGGCCGAATTGGAGCGCGCGAGGCCCGAAATCACCACACCGCCCCACGATCCCGAGGTCTCGGTCGGACCGGTGAAGATGATCGGCGCGCTGGCAGTGCCGTCGGCAAAGATTCTGGAACCAGGATTGATGACCAGGAAGTCCAGAGCGCCGCCCGAGCCGCGGATCAGCGTGCCGGGCGCTATGGTGATCGTTCCGGTCTGGGTCGGCGCCGTATTGCGCTGCAGCGGCGTGCCGATCTGCACCTTGCCGTCGAGCAGATAGGTCGCGCTGTTGGGCAGGCGGACACTCTGGTTCAGGATGCCGGTGAGGCGGCATGTACGCGCTTGACCGGCGACTTCGGTGGTACCCGCCGGGCAGGCGCTGAACGCGGTCTGGTAGACGCACTGCGCACCGGCGAGGCCGCCGCGCGAGAACACCAGCTCTACCGGCTGGTTGGCCGGCAGGTTCGGCAGCCCGGCGGTGGTCAGGGTGAGATTGATCCGCAGGTCTTCACAGGTATTGAAGGTTACCGAAGCGGTGCCAACCTGGGCTGACGTCAGGCTGGGCGCGGTGGTCGCGAATGTGCCCCCGGTAGTGCGGGCCACGGGTACGCCGGTCAATGCGAACTGGCCCTCGACCACGTTGCCCTGGATGGTCAAAAAGATCGGGGCGCCGGTGGTGTCATGCGCGTACAGCGCTACGAATAGCACGCCGGCATTGCCACCGGTGGGGATATAGTCGACCGTGGCACCGCGACCGCTCTGGGCGGTGTTGAACCAATTTCCATCGACCGATGCTTCGGAGATGATGAATGCGGCGTTGGCGGAGCCAACGCTGAACCCGGCGAGGGCTGCGGCGGCCAAGGCGGCGCGCTTGAGACTCTTGGAGAGCATAAACTTACCTCTGATGTCATGGAGGGGGTAGACGCCGACGCCATCACGCCAGCGGGATTGCAATGGTGGTCGGACCCGGTTGCCGAAGCGTTGCCGTTTTGTGTCAGTCGGATGACGCCGGCAATTTCACAGTTTCCATTCCAGCGACACGTTCACCTCGCGCCCGCGCGAGTAGGCGCGACGAAACTCGTCGCCAACCGTGAACTCCACCGGGGGATCGAGCAGATTGCGCAGCCGCACCTTGATCTTCCAATCCGTCCACAGGTTACGCGCGAACACAAAATCGAGCTGGCCGGCCGGCTCTTCGTAGACGTCCGGGATTCCGCGCACGCCGACCTCGGAGATGCGACGGCCGGCGATCGTGTAAAGCAGGGTCGCCTCCGACTCGCCGTCCTCCGGCTGCCAGCTCAACTGCAGATTCGCCACGTACGGCGACTGGCCCTGCAGTGGCCGGAGTTGGTTGGTGGAGATTCCCTGGGACTCGGGCGTCAGCTCGACCTCGGATTTGATGCGCGCATAGTTCGCACCCACGAAGATCTCGCCCCAGGCGACCCAGTCGAGCCAGCCCACGTCCAGCCAGGACCAGCCGTCGACGAAATCGAGCGACTTGTAGAGGTCGAACTCGATGCCGGAAAGCGTCGCGGCCGGCACGTTGTTGTAGGTGACGACATCGCCCGTCGCCGGCGCCTGGACACGCTCGATCGGATTGATGAAATCCTTGTTGAACAGCGCGACGGAAAACGTCTCCGTCGGCGAGAAGTAGTATTCGTATCGAAGATCGAGATTGACGATTTCGGCCGGCACCAGGTCCGGGTTGCCGATCGAGATGGTGTCGATCAATGGATCGGTGAACGGCGCTGTCGACAGCTCGCGGAAATCAGGCCGCGACACGGTTTCGGCGTAGACGACTCGCAGCTGCGAATCGTCGTTGATGAACCACGTCGCTGCGTACGAGGGCAGCACGTCACTGGTCTCGATCGACGCATCGCTATCGATGAGCGCAGGATTGCCTATGTTGAAGGTTTGCACAGTCTGGCTGTTCGACTCATCCCGCGCTCCGGCAGTGAGCCTGACCAGATCGTCCCATTTCCAGTCCAGCGTCAGGTAGGACGCCTCGAGTGCTTGCGCGGCCACGTAGGCGTCGGAGTTGCGCGTGGCGTCGCTGATCACGAAGCCGCTTGGGCGGATGTTCCCCGGGGTCAGAATGTCATCGAGCGGCCGCTCGCGGGACGACGGCGGCGTCCCCGGCGGAAGCGATCCGGCAAACCGGTAGCGCCTGATCTCGGACTCGCGATCGCGGTCCAGCTTGGTTGCACCGGCCAGAACCGTCAACGTGTGGGCCGTGCCGAGCTTGATCGGAAGCTGCGCATTCAGCCCGTAGGTGGTCACCTCGTCGGTGAGTTCCCCGAAGGAGCTCGCGTTCGAATCCGACGACGTGCTGAACGAGAACGGCAATGAGGGCTCCAGCTGAACGTAGCGGTACTCACGCCTGTTCGGCGTCGCTTGCGTCGCCCGTGCTTTGGTCCAGTTCCAATCGACCGCCAGGTCGGAAAGAAGCGGAAACAGGTGCTCGCCGTTGAACTGTTGCGCCAACAGCGCGTTTTCTTCCCACTCGAGCAGATAGAACTGCGACACCGATTCGGTGGCGTCCTGACCCTCGTCGATCTGCGCGGTGTCGATGGCCTGTCTGACCAGCGTGGTCGTCGAGGTGAGCTTGTGGTTATCGGTGTATTCCAAGCCCATGGCGAGGAATCCCGAGAGGTCGATCGCGCGCTCGGTCTTCGCGCGGACGATGTCCAGCACCCGCGCCAGCGGCTCGTCGGCGGCAACAAAGCTGAACGCGCGGCGCACTTCGCCGTCCCTGTTGTCCCAGGTCTGGCTGTAGCGGGTTGAATGGACATACCCGACGCGCCAATCGTCGCCGATCTCGAACGCATCGCCGATACCGAGCGTGAACGAACCGTCGGTGCCGATCTTCTGCGGTGCGACGTTGAACCCTTGGCTGGCAAGATCACGCCCGATCAGCGCGAGTTCCTCGGCCGTGAGGCCATTGGAGAACGGGGTCTGCACCTGCAGGCGGTTGAAGCGCTGATTGGCCTCGATGATCGAATCGGGCAATCCGCGCGTCTGGTCGAAACCGGTCCAGTCCTGGGTGCCACCGCGATAGCGCAGTCCGTCCTTGAACGTGGTGCCCTCGCTCCAACCCTGGCCGACCTGCAGCTTGAAGAAAAAATCGTCGGGAATACCCTTGGTGCGCAGCTGGATGGTCCCGCCGCCAAACTCGCCGGGCATTTCCGGCGAGAACGACTTCTGGATCACGACACCGGACAAGATTTCGACCGGGAACAGGTCCAGCGGCACCACGCGGCGACTGGGGTCGGGCGATGGCACCTGAGCACCGTTGAGCAGTACCGACGAATAGCGCTCGCCAAGACCGCGCACGTAGACGTATTTGCCATCGACGAGGGTCAGTCCGGTAACACGGCGCAGCGCACCGGCGACATCCGAATCGCCGGCGCGCGAGATCTGCTCGATGCCGAGCACCTCGGCCACCGCGAAGCTCTCGCGCTTTTCTTCGACGAACGATGCCAACGAGCCCTGTATGTAAGGCTCGAGCACCACGAACTCCGGCAGCATCAAGCCTGCAGGCGTGAGTTCGACATCGCGGGTGGTGGCCTGCTCGGCCACCACGGTAAGACCGTCGATGGTCTGTGCCGCGAAATCGGCGGCGATCACCGAGATCGCGTAGGCGCCGGCGGGCACGCTGGCCTGAAACTCGCCGTTTGCATTGGTGCGCAAGTCCAGCGGCGTGCCGGCGACAAAGATCCGCGCGTTGGCGATCGGCGCGCCGTTCTCGGAGCTGACGATGCGGCCTTTGAGGGTGCCGGGTGGGCCGGCGTCGGCAGCTGCAGGCGCGGTGTTCGCGGTGCCGCGATCGGCGCCATCGCCCAGTGAGCTTTCGACTGCGATCTGCGGCGGCAGGCCGCCGCGCAAGGTGGCGATCAGCTCGGCGGTTTCACCTTCGGCGACTTCGATTTCGTAGCGAAGCAGCTCCTGGCCATCGCGCTTGAGCACCAGCACACGCTTGCCCGGTGCAAGGCGCAGCTGCGCACTGCCGTCGGCATTGGTCGCACCGATGTCGTTGCCGTCGACTTCGACGATGGCTTGTGCCAGCGGGGTCGAATCCTCGAACGCGACGACGTTGAGCTCGGCCGGCGTTGCCGCCAGCGCGCTGCGGATCGCAAGGACCAGGACGGCGAGTGTTCCAAGCGTGCGTTTCATGGGCAGTTCCGAAGCGCGGTGACGCCAGGTTGTGCAGGAGCGCGCCGTGCGCGCGACCGCATACCCGACGGTTGCGGCAAGGTTGCGATGTTGCGGTCGCGCGCGGGGCGCGCTCCTGCAAGCGTCGGGGTGCGGTTCATCGGCAGGACCGAAGCGCGCGTTTTGTAGGAGCGCGCCGTGCGCGCGACCGCGGAATCGACGATTGCGGCAAGGTTGCGATGTTGCGGTCGCGCGCGAGGCGCGCTCCTGCACGGGTGTGGGATCGACGGGATCACACGCAGGTCCAGCGTGCGGCCGCGCAGTCGTTCATGATCTGGCGCAGCTCGGTGGCCTTGCGGAACAGATCCGGCCGGCGCAGTGCCGCCAGATGGACTTCGGCGCCGGCGAAATCGCCGCCACGAAAGGTTGCGTATGCCAAGGCATAGCGCACGTCTTCATCATCGAGCAGGCGCGCACGCACCAGCGCATCGTGCATGCCGACGATCTGCTCGTAGCGGCGCAGTTCGGCGAGGATGCCGACGCGCTGCTTGAGCTTTTTATTGGTGTCGGTCACGCGCTGGTTCAAGGCCAGCGCGCGCATCGGAAAGCCCGCGCGGCGATACAGTTCGGCCGCTTCCGGCAGCAGCGTCGGATCGCGCTCGGCGACCGCGCCCATGAGCTCGGCGGCGGCCAGCTGTTTGCCATCCTCCAGATAAGTCTGCGCCAGTGCCTTGCTGATGTTGTCGTTGTCGGGATATCGCAAGCGCGCCGACTCGAGAATCAGCTTCGCCTCGCTGAAGCTCTTGGCGCGACGCAGGGCCGAACCGATAGCGGCATAGTCGTCGGCGCCGACATCGCTGCGTGTGAGGAATTCGCGCGCCACCACCGAGGCCTCCTGGTACAGGCCCGACTCGATCAGATAGAAAATCTGCCGCCGCGTGAACGTGTTGTTGGCCGGAAACTTCAGGGTGGCCTCGCGGATCACGTCCATCGCCTGCTGCTTGCGCCCGGCCATCCAGTTCGCGTGCGCGCGCATCGACCATGCAGCACTGATATCCGCCAGTGCGGCACCGGCGCCCTCGATGGTGGAAATCGCCTTCGGCCACTGCTCTTGCGCGAAATACGCCTGCGCCAGATACAGCTGCACCAGCGGCTCGACCGCGCCTGCGGCGATCGCTTTCTCGAATCCATCGACTGCAGCCGGCAGCTCATTGCGCGCCATCGCCAGCAGACCCTTGACGGTCCAGTACTGCGGCAGGTCGACACCTTCGGCTGCCGGGTCGACATTGCCCAACGCAGACTCCGCGCGGTCCAGTGCACCGTCGCGCAGCAGCGTCTGCGCGACCGACAGCCAGTCGATCTCTTCGTTCTTCTTCGCCTGCGCGGACACCGCCAGCAGCAGCAGGCTGAAGCAGGCGAAACGCAGGCAGTCGCGCAGCGCGCGCAGCAAGCTCATGATCGTCTCCGCCTAGCCAAGGTCGAAACGCACTTTCTGCGTCGCCCACACGCGCACCGCCTCGCCCTTGTAGCTGGCCGGCTCGAATTTCCAGCCCTGCACGCCGAGCACCGCGGCGTCATCGAAGATGCCCGGCGGACTGGCTTCCAGCACCTTGACCTTTTCGACCTGGCCGGTCGGCCCGATCAGCACCGACAGCAGCACATAGCCGGTGGTGCCCTGCGCCTTGGCGCGCGGCGGATACGGCATCGGGTTCTGCACGATCGGGCGCGGCGGCGAATCGACCGTATCGTCGGTCATGGTGCCGCTGCCCTCGCCGAGGATCGATGCGGCGTCGCCGAGATCGGACTGCTCGAACTGCGGCAAGCCGAAGTTCAGGCCTGCGAGCGAACTTTCGAGCCCGACGACGGGATTGACCCGCGCGCGCTGCTGGCGCTTTGGCGGCGGCTTGGGTTTATCCTGCGGCGGCGGCTTGGGTTTCTCGGTGCGCTCGACCTGGATGGCGGTGGCGAAAGTGTCGGGCTGTTGCCGATGCAGACCGGCCTGCTGGTTCATCAGGACGACCGATCCGGAGACCAGGACCAGACCCATGAATCCCGACAGCAATGCGATCGCGAGGCGACGCTGTTGCTCGGGAAGACCACGGGTGGTAGCGGCGGCCATCGGCGCACTCAGCCTTCGCCGGCTTCGGCGCCGGTGGCGACACCAATGTCCTCGGCACCGGCCAGGCGCGCCTGGTCGATCACCTCGACCAGCTTGCCGGAGGGCACGATCTCGTCGGTCACCACCAGCACGGACTTTTGCGTTTGCGTCTTGAGAAGATCCCGCAGACGGCTCTGGATCACCCACACCTGCACCGGCTCGCCTTCCAGATACGCCTGGCCCTGCTTGTCGACGTAGACCTTGATCGCCTTGGTTGAAGCGACCACGCCGCTCGATGCACCCGGGCGGCTGATGTCGATCTTCAGATCCTTCTGGAAGGTCGTGGCGACCATGAAGAAGATCAGCAGGATGAAGGTCATGTCGATCATCGGCGTGAGATCGACCGTGGTCTCGGCGATTTTGCGTTCGCGGCGAATCATGCGGGGGCTCCGGGCGCGCAACGGCGCGATGCATGCGGATCGGAAGTACGGGCGCTCATGCCGACGGCTCGGTGCCGCCGCTGAGCAGGATGTCCTTGATCGCGGTGAGGTCGTTCTCGATCTGGAACTGGCGTCGGTCGAGCAGGCTCTTGGCGATCACGCCGGGCACCGCGACCACCAGCCCCAACTGGGTGGTGAACAGCGCGGTCGCGATACCGGCCGCGATGCCGCCGGACTGCGAATACAGCGTCATATCGCCCAGCGAATTGAAGGTTTCGATCATGCCGATGACGGTGCCGAGCAGACCCATCAGCGGCGCGATCGACACCAGAACATTGATGGTGGTGGTGTAGCGCTTCAGTTCGGCCTGAAAATCGAAGAACGACTCGTCGAGGAAGCGGCGCAGGTTGGCTCGCGGGCGGCGCACGATGGCGATGCCGCGCGCAATGGCCTCGTCGACGATCCCGTTGGGCGGGTTGGCGCGGCCATCGAGCGCGCGACGGATCAGCACGCGCACGTTCTTGCGGCTGCCGCGCCGCATCAGTGCCCAGCGGTAGCCCAGCGCGAACCACAGCACCACGCCAATGAGCATGATCGGCACCATGACCAGCGCGCCGCCCTGCAACAGGTAGTCCAGGAACGCCTGTGCGGCGCTGACCAGATTCCCGGCTTCGGCGAATTTCTCCAGCATGGCGGCGGCTCAGCGCGGGATCCGGCTCAGGCAGCGCGCGGGCTGGCCACTGCGGCGCGCGTTTCCTGGTAGAGGTTGATGATCTTCAAGGCACCCTTCTCCATATCGTCCTTCAGGCCGTCGGCCCAGCCGTTGAGCAGGCTGCCCAGAAGCAGGCATGGAATGGCCACCATGAGACCCTGCATGGTGGTCACCAGCGCCACGGCGATGCCACCGGAGAGCATCTTCGGATCGCTGTTGCCAAACTCGGTGATCACGTCGAAAGTCTGGATCATGCCGGTGACCGTGCCGAGCAGGCCGAGCAGCGGCGCGACCGCGGTGATGGTGGCGATGATCGGGCCGAAGCGGTTCAGATGCGTCGATTCGTGCATGATCGATTCCGAAACGATGTCTTCCAGGTGTGCGCGGTCGCGATCGGCGTTGCGCAGCGCCGCGGTGACCACGCGCGCGGCCGAACCCTTGAAGCGCTTGGCCGCTTCGATCGCCTCGGGAATGCGCTGCGCGCGCACCGGTGCGGTGACCACGTCGAGGATCTTGTTCACCGAGGCCCCCGCGCGCTGCAGGAATACCGCGCGCACCACGATCAGCAGCAGCGCCAGTGCACCGAGCGCGAGGATCACGTAGCCGATCGCGCCACCCTTGCGCATCTCGCTCACGAAGCTCTTATCCGCCGGCGGCTCGACCGCCACTGCGGTGGACTCGAAGATGTACGCGCGCAACACCTCGGGCTGGCGGTTGGCCGCCAGCGCTTCGGCGGTATCGGACGCCGGCACGTTCCACAACTTGAAGCGACCACCGCCAGCAGGTGCCAGCACCCCCGAACCCTGTGGGCTGGTGCCGAGTGCCGCGACATTGCCGATCAACACGATGGTGCCCTGCACTTCGGTGCCATCGAGCAGATAAAACGTACCCGGGACGCGGCGCACCGACGAGAACTCGGTGAGCTTGCGCAGGCCTGCGGCGAGCAGCTCGACCAGCTTTTCGCCATCGCCCAGCGCCTTGAACGCCTCGCTGTCGGGAGTGGTGTCGCCGGCCGACGCCAGCGAGGCCTGCGCCTGCGCGATGGTGCCGGTGAGCAGATCGGTGCCTTCGGCCACCACCACCTGCTGCCGCTCGGCGGCGATCAGCTGCTCGTTGGATGCATCGGTATCGGCGCGTGCGGCGAGCACGCGATTCTCCAGCGCATCGACGTCGCGCTCGAGGCGACTGCGATCGCCCTCGAATGCACCGCGGGTCTGGGTCAAGCGCGCAGTCAGCTCGCGCTTTTGCGCTTCGAGGAAGGCGAATTCCTTGCGATAGGCATCGGCGAGATCGACCTTCGGTGCGGGTGGCGGTGCTATCGGTGCTGCCGGCGGCGGCGGTGCTGCGGGCGTTGCCGGTTGCTGCGCCAGGGCCGGCATGCAAGCCAGCAACAACAGCAGCGTGATCGATTGCAGTCGAATGGATTTCATCGGATCAGCCCCCGCTGACGGCCAGCGCAGCTGGCAATTCGAAATAGCCCTGGCGGATCTGCTTGCCGAGTGCGTCGAACAGCGCGGCGATGCGCGCCTGCTCGGCGGCATTCTCGGCCACCACGAAGCTCCAGCCGCCCGGTCCGCGCCGCGCCGCGCCGAAGCGGCGGTCGTCGGTCTTGAACAGCAGCATCACCGAGCCGACCTTGGCCACCTCGGCGAGCACCCGCTCAGTGCCGAGCTGGATGGTCTGCTTGTGCAGGCCGGTCTCGCGGGTGATGCGGAACTCGTCTTCATAGAAGGCCCACAGGCGGTTGGCCGCACGATGCGAGGGCAACTGCGCGCTGGCCAGTTGCGTGCGGATCTCATCCAGTGCCGCAAGTCGTTCATCGATCTTGAACGGCAGGCCTGCGGCGACAAAAGCGCGCAGGTTGTCGATCGCGGTCAGCAGCATCGGGGTCAAGGCATCGCCAGCGGTGCCGGCAGCCGCGCGTTCCTCATCGAGCTTGATGAGCTTGGCGCGCGCCTCGAGCTGCGCGACCTGCTGGCGCTTCAGACTGTTCTCGAGTTCGGCCTTCTGCGCGGCCAGCCCCTGCAGGCCGGTGCGCTGCTCTTCGCGCAGCAGCTCGAGCTCGCTGTTGAGCGTCTCGACCTCGCCGCGCAACGCGATCAGGCGCTGCGACAGCTCGCTGGCGTCGTCGGCAAAAGCGGGCGGGATCGCAGCCAGTGCCACGGCAAGGGCAAGCAGGATGCAGCGCGGGCGAAACGCGCGGGATGCGGACATGGGCCACTCCGAAGGACGAACTGCGATCCTGCCGCGCCCAAGTGACGGGTCCGCGGCAGCGGGATGTCTGGCAGCCTATGAACGTTCGCTTGCAGTTTCGTGACCCGAATATTTCTGTCCGATGACAGCGCGCTGGCGCGGGTGCTTATGCACATGTTGCGGCGCACCGTCGGCTGCCATCCGGCCGCGTCCCTCAGAGACCGCCGGGTCTAATGCAAGTGACTGATCCGGTAAGATTTTCGTAAACTGGCCAAGAAATGCCCGGAGCGGTCCTGCGGGCCTGCGCGCAAGCTCGCCGCCCTGCTGCCAACGGGTTGCACACAGGCTTATCCACAGCCGATGTGGATAAAGGACACTTTCTCTTCACGGACAGGCAATTCGTTCCTGTTCCTGAGAAAGTGCATGAAGTGCGGGGCCGGACCCGGCCCGACTCAGACCGCTTAACCGCCAGCGTCGCGCCGACTACACTAGGCGACTTTGTGCAGGTCCAAGGCGTCGTGAAAGAACTGATCAGGGAAATCGTGCTGCAGGCCGTGCTGGACCTGCGCCGCGGCGGCAAGCTGCCAGCCGGCGACGAGCCGACCTTCACGGTCGAACGCACGCGCAACAAGGCGCATGGCGACTACGCGTGCAATGTGGCGATGCTGCTGGCCAAGTCGGTGGGCCGCAATCCGCGCGAGCTGGCGCAGGCGCTGCTCGATACCCTGCCGCAGTCGCGGCTGGTAGAGCGCGCCGAGATCGCCGGCCCCGGCTTCATCAACTTCCATCTGAGCCCGACCTGCCTGCTGGGCAGCGTGCGACGGGTCATCGAGCAGGGCGAGCGCTACGGCAGCCAGCCCGAAGAATCGCGCGAGTCGGTGACCGTGGAGTTCGTCTCGGCCAATCCGAATGGCCCGCTGCACGTGGGCCACGGGCGCGGTGCGGCCTATGGCGCATCGCTGGCCAACATCCTCGAGGCCTATGGCCACCGCGTGCAGCGCGAGTACTACGTCAACGATGCCGGCCGCCAGATGGATATTCTCAGCGTCAGCGTGTGGCTGCGCTATCTGGAATTGGGCGGCGTCGCCGTGCGGTTTCCCGACAACGGCTACAAGGGCGAATACGTGGTCGATATAGCGCGCGCCCTGCGCGCCCGCGAGGGCGACCGGCTGCGGCATACCTCGGTCAGCGTCGGCGATGACCTTTCGCCGGACGAATCGCAGGGTGGCGACAAGGAGACCCATGTCGATGCGCTGATCGCGCGCGCCAAGCAGCTGCTCGGCGAAGCGGACTACCGCAACGTATTCAACACCGGCCTCGACTGGTGTCTGGCCGATATCAAGCAGGATCTCGGCGAGTTCGGGGTGCGCTACGACAACTGGTTCAGCGAACGCTCGCTGGCCACATCGGGTGCGGTGCAGAAAGCGATCGACACATTGAAAGCGAAGAACCAGATGGAGCTGCGCGACGGCGCGCTGTGGTTCAAGGCGACCAATTTCGGCGACGAGAAAGACCGCGTGGTCGTGCGCGAAAACCGCGCGACGACCTATTTTGCCTCCGACATCGCCTACCTGCTCAACAAGTTCGACCGCGGCTTCGATCGCGCCATCTACGTGTTCGGTGCCGATCACCATGGCTACATCGCGCGCCTGAAAGCTGCCGCGCAGGGGCTGGGGCTGGATCCCGCACGGCTGGAGATCCAGCTGGTGCAGTTCGCGGTGCTGTTCGAGAAGGGCGAGAAGGTGCAGATGTCGACCCGCGCGGGGCAGTTCGTGACCCTGCGTCAGTTGCGGCGGGAAGTCGGCTCCGATGCAGCGCGGTTTTTCTACGTGATGCGCAGCCACGACCAACACCTGGATTTCGATCTCGATCTGGCGCGCTCGCAGTCCAACGACAATCCGGTGTATTACGTGCAGTACGCGCATGCGCGCGTATGCGCGCTGTTCCGCCAGCTCGCCGAAAAGGGTCTGAGCTTCAATCGCGCATCCGGCGATGCCGCACGCGAACGACTGGTGCACGAGCAAGAACAGGAGCTGATGCAGCAGTTGCTCGGCTGGCCTGAGTTGGTGATCGCCGCGGCCGAGCACCGCTCGCCGCAGATCGTGGCCAACGGCCTGCGTGAGCTGGCTGCGAGCTTTCACAGCTACTACAACGCGGTACCGATCCTGGTCGAAGACGATGCGCTGCGCAGTGCGCGTCTGTACCTGTGCAAGGCGGTCAGGCAAGTGTTGGTCAACGGACTCGCATTGCTGGGCGTGTCTGCGCCGGAGTCGATGTAGGAAGCCTCTGGATGGCGTCGACTGCGGCAACCTCAAGCTCCGCCGTCGCCGGCATGCCGGCTCCCACACCGGTCGCCGACAGTCCGCTGCATTCCTCGCCCGTCACCACTCGCAGGCTTTCCATTCGCCATTCGCCATTCGCCATTCGCCATTCGCCATTCGCCATTCGCCATTCGCCATTCGCCATTCGCCATTCGCCATTCGCCGCACCAAGCCTCCATTCAGCCGAACCTGCGACAATCTGCAGCACACTCTGCGCGCCTGAGAACTGCAACCCCACCGATGGCCAAATCGAAATCCCAAGCGACCCGCGGCGGGCAACAGGCAAAGCCGATTCCGTTCTGGATCTGGCTGCTCGCGGGTGTCGGGCTCGGCCTTGCGCTGGCGGGCGTGGCGCTGTATCGCGACTGGGTGCCGTCGCTGCGCGGTGGTTCGGGTCCACAACCGAATCCGCAGGCGGCAGCGCCGCGCGGGGGCGACGCCGGTGTCGCGGCCGAAGCGGCAAAGCCTGCCGATAGCAGACCCAAGTACGACTTCTACAGCGTGCTGCCGGAAATGGAGGTCGTGATCCCGGAAGCCGAAATCAGGGAACAGGCGCAACAGCCGCAAGCGCCCACGGCCGAGGCAGGCGCCGTCACCGCGCGCATGCTGCTGCAGGCGGGCTCGTTCCGTTCCGAGCCCGAGGCCGAGCAGATGAAGGCCAGGCTCGGGTTGCTGGGACAGCGCGCCAACGTGGTCGCGGTCACGGTCAATGGTGCGACCTGGCATCGCGTGCGCGTGGGCCCATTCGCTACCGCGCGCGAGCTCGACGATGCGCGCCGCACGCTTTCCGACAGCGGCATCGAGGCGATCGCACTGCGCGAGCGGCAGTAGCCCGGGATCGGCTGGCGGGCTGCCCTCGCGCTGGCTAGCATCACGAACTTCAGGCCAGTACGGCCCACGGATCCGTCGCCCGGGATTCACCCGCAGCGCGCAACGGAACCGCGCGATCGAGCCGTTCCGGCAGCGCCTGTCGCAGATCACCACCTGTCCGCTGCAGCGCGAGGCGCTGTTCACCATCGCTGCCTTGGCGGTGATGCGACTGGTGGGCTACGTGCCGGTGCTGGTCTGTTTGCTCGATCTGAAGGTGATCGTCGCGATCCTGCGCTGTGCGGGCGAGGTGCTGTATCGCACCGCGCACGGCAGGATGGACCCGCCCGCCGGGTACAGCGCCGACGATCATCGCGGCTGAACGTTGTTCTGGGTGCAGCTGTCGATGTTCGGGCTGGCATTGCTCGGCGTGTTCCTCGGCAAAGCGCTGGGCTCGCCGGTGCTCGGCGTGGTCGTGGTGGCGTTTGTCGCGCTGGCGACACCGGGGGCGCTGATCAGTACGGCGATCGACGGCGATTGGCTGCACGCGCTCAATCCGCTGCTGTGGCTGCAGGTGATGCTGCGGCTCGGCATGCCCTATCTGCTGCTGGCCGGCCTGTGTCTGCTGATCGTGATCAGCAAGGCGAACGCGCAGCAGTTCATGCTGCCGCTTTTCCGAAGCACGCCGATATCGCGCGCAACTACCTGCTCGCCGCACACCTGCTGGTCGATCGCTTCGGCCGCGACACCGAGGCGCTTGAGCTGCTGCACCAGCTCAAGCAGAACTATCCGCAGCATCCACTGGCTGAAGAGATCGAGTCCTATGCA
>JBBSDI010000021.1:0-20671 GCA_038249585.1 Lysobacterales bacterium
CGTCAGCGCATCGTCGATGGCGATCGTGTCGGTGTCGCGCTGGCGGCGGCGCGCGCCAAGCGCGACGTTGAGCGCCACCCGGTACGCCCAGGTCGAGAACGGCCGCACGCGGTCCCAGCGCGGGAACATCGCCCACAGTTGTGTGGCCATGTCCTGCATCAGGTCCGCGCGATCGGGCGCACAGGTGCTGAAACCCCACGCGATCTTGCGCAGCAGTCCTTGATGGTCGGTCAGCAACGCAGCGAAGTGCGCGCGGCGGCTGTCGGCGGTGTCGTTACTGTCCATGCGGCTCGGATGGGAAGGCATGCCAAGGTGATATGCAAGTGCAGCCTGTTTCCTTACAGGTCGTGGAGCCTGGTGTGCCGCTGCGTATCTGCGAGAATCGCAGCGCAAGGGCCCGATCGGCGAGCGACCCGCATGTCCATCCACCACGCCACACTGGACACTTGCAGCGCCGCGCGGGGCGCTGTGGTGACCATCGACGGGATCCGCGCCTTTGACCTCGTCTCCAGCGACCCCAAGGGTGAGGACGCGGCGCTCGCGTGGCACCTTGGGGCCCTGCCACGAGCTCAAGCGCTCGATCTCGCATGACTGGCGCAGGCCCGCGGCGCTGGACAGCTTCGACTTCGCAATCGGCGTGACCCGCCGCGACGGCCGGCAGGTCGCGCACAGGCCGCCGCCGTCCTGGCCCAGCACGGCAACGGTGGCGGGAAATTGATTTGAAGCGGAACCGGCCAGAACCGCGGCCAGAACCGGGACATGCATGTTGCGCGCTGGATCGCGGCGGGTGCGGCGGCAAGGATCACCGATGGCGCAGGTCGGCAAGAAGTTGCCGCCCTCGTGCCGCGAACTTGCCGCCAATCGACCCCGGTGCGCGCAAAGCCATGATCCTGCTCAGGGACGAGCGATTGCCGTGTGTTGCGCAGCAAACCGAAAATCAATCGATGAACCGCACAAGCGCATCGAACGGCAGGCGCTGGATTGCCGGCACGCGGCAGTGCTCGGCCGGGTGGCTCACGACCAACAGCAGGTAAGGCATCTCGTTTCTGGGGCGACCCATGATGCCAGTGAGGACCGCCATCGTACTCGGCGTATGGATCAAGGTGGCGAGCCCGGCGCCGTGCAATGCCGCGATCAACAGGCCGGTGGCGATACCAACCGACTCATGCGGGCAGTAGCGCCTGTGCTTCGAGCCGTCGGGCGCGCCCCCGAAGCGCTCGTACAACACCGCGAGCAACCATGGCGCGATCTCCAGGAACGGTTTGTTCGCATCGGTGCCGAGCGGCACCAGCACATCGATCCACGCCTGCGGGACGCGCGAGGTTGAGGCTGCGCACGCGCTGCGGCGTCGCGTATAGGCTCGAATGCGTCAGCGCACTGATTGCCTCCGCGGCCTGTTCCATGGTGTTGGCGAACGTGGCAAGTCACTGCAATGTGGCCGGCCCGGCACGGCGCGCACGCAGCAGCCTGATGCCCAACGCCTGCGGTTGCGCTATCGTTGCGGCAGCGCTGCTCCGCGCCAGAGGAATGACGAATGGATTCGAAGCAAGCATATGGCGGCACCGCACTTTTGGCGGTATTGGCTGCGATAACCTTGCTCTCGGCCCGCATGCCGTTGGCAAATGCGGCCGATGCGGCCACGGCATCGACGCCGGATTGGATACAGCCTTCCGGACTTGCCACAGGCTGCGATGGCCCGATCGCTGCGCTGGCAGTGCTGCCGGACGCAAAACTGGTGCTGGGCGGGCGATTCCACCACTGCGGGGGTATCGCTGCTGCCAACGTCGCGCTGTGGGACC
Source organism: Lysobacterales bacterium (assembly GCA_038249585.1). Lineage (GTDB taxonomy): Bacteria > Pseudomonadota > Gammaproteobacteria > Xanthomonadales > Ahniellaceae > UBA4656. Next base: position 1,800 of record JBBSDI010000021.1, read on the forward strand.
CGCAATCGGGGCAATTTCTGCCGTTGGGCACAGGAATCAGCGGCGGCGCATTCGGCACCGAGGCCGTGGTTACCGCCATCGCCGCGGATGCCGATCAGATCGTGGTCGGCGGCCGCTTCACGACAGCGGGCGGTTCGGTCGCGACCAACGTCGCGCGCTTCCGGTTCGCGTCGCAGTCATGGGAAGCGCTGGGTGCCAGCGGCATCGAGGGCGTGAATGCAGAGGTGACCGCGCTTGCGCGCATTGCCGGCACGGTGTTCGTCGGCGGGGCGTTCGACCGCGCGGGCGGCGTTGTTGCGCGGCATCTGGCCCGATTTGATCTCGCAAGCGCGGCGTGGACGGCGCTGCCCGCGCCGCAGCCGGCGACAATCGTGCGCGCACTGGCGATCGCTGATGGTGCGCTGTACGTCGGTGGCGATCCGCGCCGTATAGCGGAGGTGCCGACGAGCGCAGTCCTGCGCTTCGATCTTGGCCTGTCGACCTGGTCGACGATCGCCAGCCTCGGCGGGCGGGTCAACTCCATCGCGATAACCGGCCGCACCTTGTATGCAGCGGGTGATTTCATCAACATCGGCAGCACGCCGGTCGGCCGGATCGCGGGGGTCGATCTCGACACGCTGGTGACCACCGCGGTGGGCGGTGGCATCGCTGGCGGCAGTTACTTCGGCACCGCTGTGGGCGCGATTGCCGCAACCGCCGTCGACCTTTATGTCACGGGCGACTACAGCAACGTCGGCGGGATCGACAGCGGCGGCGGGATCGCCCGCCACATTGCGCGTTACGATCGCTCTACGGGGCGCTGGTCGAGTATTGGAATCGGTATTGCCAATGGCATCGACTCGCCAGGCGCTTCGTTGATCGTGGCCGGCGATCTGGGCTATGTCGCTGGCGGATTTTCGGATGCCGGCAACTTGCCCAGCAAAGGAATCGCTGCGTTCTCGGCGCCCGAAGTGATGTTTCGCGATGGGTTTGAAACGAACGCCCGCTGACCAGACCCACGTCGGTTGCATCATCCATTCGCTTGCGTGCGGGTCACGCCTCAGCGGCTTGAGAACTGCGGGAATCTCAGCTAAGGAAACGCGGGCTCTGCTTCCTGTTGCGACCAACGGTGCCCGATCGCCCCGCCGAACTGCGCGAGGAGTCCCGGCTGCGCGTTTGGATTCGTGTAGCTGACCGCCCAGAATCCGGTAACTGGAAGGCCAGCCAGCGCGATACCGTTGGGCTGATTGAGTGAGTTATCGAGCACGTTCTCCGGACCGACTAGCAGTGGATTATTGAAGACAATCCGCATCCATCCGCTGCTGTAGGGAGCTCCAAAAATATTGAACATGCGGATTCCTAGGGGATAGCTGCCACCCAGGATCGCGCTAGGTGCACCCGTCGCCACCGCCACCTGATTTATTGCTACGACCTGGGCGGAGGCACAGACCGAAGGAACATTCGAGCTACCGCTCGGCGGGGGCGGGGAGAAGTCCACGCTACCCCCACTCATCCCGATATCGCGTTCTTCGCGGTTCCAGTACGTGATCCACAAACCCTCGCAGGCACGCCCATCGTCACCGAACGCATCGGTGAATGGTGCGCGCACCTCGGTCCTTGTGGCGACATCGACGTACGCACCCTTGGTCGGCATGGTCAAAACCCATTCCGATGCAGCGCGCAGCGACGGCTCGGTGGTGAACTCGTTGTAAATGGCATCGCGCATGTAGAGCAGCGACACCGCATCGTAGGAGTACGGGAGCGTCGTGCTGCGGGTCTTCTGCTGCGTAGGCACCGTTTGCGTGACGAAGCTGCCGTTGCCGGTTTGGATCAGGACTTGGATCAGACCGTCGCCATTGTCGGCGTCGCCGAGATCCGGGGCGAACGACCCCGGTGCGCGGTGCAAAAAACCGGGCGTTGCCGCGTTGGTATAGAAGCCCTCGATTGCATCGGCGCGATAGGACTGCAGCGTGCCGTTGGCGACATCGACAATTTGGGCCGCACCGTACAGTCCGCCAGCCGGTTGGTCGACGCTCGCCGCGCTATTGGTGACCCACGCGCCAGCGGAACCCGACCACGCATTGACGATGGCCTGGCAGTTGGCCGGAATACCGCTAGAATTATGGGTTGCTTCCTCGCCCAGCTGACTGAGGCCGCTGCCGATCTGTAGCGAGCCCATCTCGATAAGCTCGATATGTCCCTCTCGGGTACGTTCGATCGAACCAAGCAGACTGGACAGCGACGGCGCAGTCGACGACACCTCCCAGTCTTGATTGGCGCCGGTGTACTGGCTGTCGATGAACGGCAGGGTGCTGACAATACGCGGCACCGTACAACTGGTATCGCTGGTTGCTAGCACGGCCGCTCCGGCAGCGCCGGTCGCGAATACCGCGCCCGTCCACACGTCGAACGGCGACAGATACAGGTTGAAATCGAGCACCGGCTTGCTGTTGCGCCCCTCGATGAAGCGCACCTTGACCGCCTTGACGCGGTTGGTCGTGTTGGTCACCGCGACTAGGGTCTGCTGCGTGCGATTGACCGTGTAGTACGGATAAATCAACACCTGCCCGAGGCCGCCCGCGTTGAGGTTCAGCGCCTTCGCGGAGCCGGCGCTGGCAAGCGATATCGCGGTGGCAAGCAAGATTCGCGGCAACGTTTCCATCAGGCTTCGTGCTCCGTGCGGCTAGATGCGTCCAAAGGCTAGCATGCGGCCGCAGCGATCGGCAGCACAGGTGCTGAAACCCCATGCGATCTTGCGCAGCAATCCTTGATGCTCGGTCAGCAACGCGGCGAAGTGCGCGCGGCGGCTGGCGGGGGTGTCGTTACGGTTCATGCTGCTCGAATGGGAAGGCATGCCAAGGTGATATGCAAGCGCGGGGGGGTTCCTTACATGATGGTCGCTAAGCAATCGCGGTGCGCCGTCCGTTGGCGCGGGCGTGCGAGACTCGCGCCGACGATGGCCACACCGGGAGCGAACCGCCTGCGCATCCACCATGCCACGCTGGACGAATGCGCCGCCGTGCGCGGTGCGGTGGTGGTGATCGATGTGATCCGCGCCTTCACCACTGCAGCGCATGCGTTCGCAGCCGGCGCGCGCGCGATCGTGCTGGTTGCGGAAGTCGAGGAGGCGCTGTCGTTACGCGCGCAGATTCCCGGCGCGCTGCTGATGGGCGAGGTTGGCGGCTTCCCTCCGCCAGGTTTCGATTTCGGCAATTCGCCCCTGGCGTTCAACGGCGTCGATCTGCACGACCGCGTGCTGATCCAGCGAACCGGCGCCGGGACCCAGGCCGCGGTGCGCTGCGCCGATGCGTCGATCCTGTTGCTGGCGAGCTTTCCATGCGCGGCAGCCACCGCGCGCGCGTTGCGCGCGCGCGCGCCGACCGAGGTTACCCTCGTGGCCAGCGGCCCGGAGGGCGAGGACGCGGCTTTCGCACAGCATCTTGAGGCCCTGCTGCGCGATGAGCCGCCTGATCCCGCATGGCTGGCGCAGGCCCGCGACGCGGGGCTGCGGCGACTTGCCGCGCCGGGCATCGAAACCACCACCACCGTCGCCCAGCGCGACGCGTTTCGCGCCGACATCGAGTGTTGCGTGGCGCTAGACAGCTTCGACTTCGCGATGGGCGTGACGCTGCGCGATGGAATGCTGGTGGCGCGCAGGTTGCCGCTCCAGTGACCCGGCCAGCTGTTGCGATTCGACAAGCTGCCGCAAGCCGCCCCGCGCTGGTGGGTCGTGCCGGATTCGAACCGGCGACCTACGGATTAAAAGTCCGCTGCTCTACCAACTGAGCTAACGACCCGCACGTGCGAAGCCGCGCAGTGTAGGTTGCGCGACTGCCGGGGACAAGCTGGAAAATGTCTACGGCGCGGCGTAGCGGGTCGGGTCCGCCACACCGGCATCGGCAAAGCCCGCGGCGCGCAGGCGACAGGCGTCGCAGCGGGCGCAGGCGCGGCCTTGGGTGTCGGCCTGGTAGCACGACACGGTGCTGCCGAAGTCGACGCCCAGCTGCAACCCACGGCGCACGATGTCGGCCTTGGAAAGGTCGATCAGCGGCGCGTGGATGCGCATGCGATGGCCTTCGACGGCGGCCTTGGTAGCGACATTGGCGAGGCGTTCGAAGGCGTCGATGAAGGCCGGGCGGCAGTCGGGATAGCCCGAATAGTCGACCGCATTGACGCCGACGAAGATGTCGCTGGCGGCGAGTACTTCGGCCCAGCCGAGCGCGATCGACAGCATGATCGTGTTGCGCGCCGGCACATAGGTCACCGGGATGCCTGCTGCGGGCGTCTGCGGTACGTCGATCTCATCGGTCAGTGCCGAGCCGCCGATGGCGCGCAGGTCCACACTCACGACCTTGTGCGCCTGCGCGCCGAGCGTGCGCGACTGTACTGCGGCCGCGTCCAGCTCGGCGCCGTGGCGCTGACCGTACTGCACGCTCAGGGCGTGGCAGGCGAAGCCCGCGTCGCGCGCCATTGCGAGCACGACCGCAGAGTCCATGCCGCCGGACAAAAGGATTACCGCGCGCTTTTTGTCGCGGCTCACGTTGCACTGCTCAAGGGTGGAGAATCCTGTTCCATCAACGGCCGGGGGCATCGCCCCACAGCAGTTTGTGCAGCTGCAACTGCAGGCGTACCGACAGGCGGTCTTCCAGCAGCCACTCGGCCAGTGTGCGGGCTTCGAGCTGGCCATGGGCGGGCGACAGCAGTACCTCGCAGCGCGCGGCAAGATCGCGCTCGGCGATCTGCTCTCGCGCCCAGCAATAGTCTTCGCGATCGCACAGCACGAACTTGATCTGGTCGTGCGCGGTGAGCAGTGCGAGGTTGTCCCAGCGGTTGCGCGCCATCTCGCCGGAGGCGGGAGTCTTCAGGTCCAGTACCCGGCTGACCCGCTGATCGACGCCGCCGATGTCGAGCGCGCCGCTGGTTTCCAGCGACACGCGGTAGCCGGTATCGCATAGGCGCGCAAGCAGAATCAGGCAGCGCTTCTGCGCCAGCGGCTCACCGCCGGTGACGCACACGTGGCGGGTGCCGAAGCGTGCCACCTCGGCGAGGATGTCGTCGATGCTCCACCACGCACCGCCGAAGAACGAGTAAGTGGTATCGCAGTAAGTGCAGCGCAGCGGACAGCCGGTCAGGCGAACGAATACGGTGGGCCAGCCGACGTCGCGGGCTTCGCCCTGCACGGAGTGGAAGATTTCGGTAATGCGCAGGCGCTCTGGGTCGATCTGCACCCGTGCGGCGTCATCGGCGGGATCAAGCGTCGCGGCCATCGGGGCCGGTCATCGCGCAACGATCACAGGCCAGCGTTCAGCGCTGACCTTCGAGCCGCAGCGCGCGCAGCCGACCCTGGGCGAGCTTGCCGACGGTCTGCTCGGGATAGCGGTTGACGACATCGGTGAGTACGGCCTCGGCGCGCTCCCATTCCTTGAGCTCATAGTAGCTGTAGCCGATCTTCAGCAACGCGTCGGGCGCCTTGGCGCTGTTGGGAAAACGCTCCAGCAGCCCGCCGAAGGTGTCGAGGGCGATGCGGTAATTCTGGGTGACGTAGTACGACTCGCCGAGCCAGTAGGTCGCGTTATCGGCGAGCTCGCCGTTCGGGAAGGCGCTCAGGAACGCCTGGAAGCGGCGTGCGGACTCCGCATAGCGCCCATCACGCAGGGCGGAAAAGGCATCGTCATAACTGCGCTTTTCGTCCTGGCTCGAATCGATGGGCGCGGGCGTTGCGTCGATCGGCGCGCTGGGCTCGATCGGCGCGGGGGCCGCAGGCGTGGCCGCGATAGCCGCAGCATCCAGCGGCGGCAGCTCGTCGACCACCTCGGCCGACAGCTGGCCGGGCTGCAACGGCTGCTCCGTGATCGCTGGCGGAGCATTCACCGGACCGCCCACCGCACCACCTTCGAGGCGGCTCAGGCGCGAATCCAGGTCGACGTAGCGATCGCGCTGCGCCTTTTTGAGGGTTTCGATTTCGAACGTCTGCTGTTCGACCAGACCGCGCAAGGTTTGCACTTCGGCCTGCAATTCGTTGATGCGGTTGAGCAACTCGACCGTGGTCTGGCCCTGACCCTGGCCTTGCGCCTGCTGTTCGAGGCGGGCAAGCCGCTCGGACAGGCTCAGACGGCCCTGGGCGAATACATCCGGGGACATCGCGGCGACCACCAGGGTCGCCGCGAGGAACCACGCACCACGTTGCAAAACAGGCATCGATCGTCGGCCGCTTACTTCGCGGTGTACACGATCTCGACACGGCGGTTCTGCGACCAGGCCGACTCTTCGTTGCCTTCAGCGACCGGGCGCTCTTCGCCGTAGCTGACGGTGTTGAGCTGGCCGCCCGAACCACCATTGGCCTGCAGGGCCGACGACACCGCGTTGCCGCGACGCTCGCCGAGACCGAGGTTGTACTCGCGGGTGCCGCGCTCGTCGGCATGGCCTTCGAGGGAGACCTGGGCGCTCGGACGGTCACGCAGGTACTTGCCGTGGCAGGCCAGGATGTCCTGTGCCTCGGAGCGGATATCGGCACGATCGAAGTCGAAGTACACGACGCGCTGACGCAGGCAGGCGACGGTCTCGAGATCTTCCGGGCCGTACATGCCGTCGTCGACGGCCGAGGTGGTATCCGGGGCAACCGGGCGCGCGTCGGGCTGCGACTCGACAACGGTGGCCTTCTTGGCGCAGGCGGCAACACCGACGCACAGGGCGGCGGCAAGGATGAAACGCATCGGGGTATTCATTTTTTTGGCCCTTCTAACGGTTGGCAGGTAAATCAGGACGGACGGGGCTGTTGACCTCGCCGGAAACAAAATTTTCAGCGCTGCCGGAACGGCGACCACGCCGGCTCGCGAACATCGCCATCGGCCAGCACCAGTCGTTGGCGCACACGCGCATCGGCCGATACGACATTCAAAACGCCGCGCGATCCTTCGCTGGCGGCGTAAATCAACATGCTTCCATTCGGCGCATAGCTCGGCGCCTCGTCGAGATTTCCGGGCGACAGTACCCGGGTCTCCCCGGGGCTTCCCAGTGACCGATCCAGAACCGCAATACGATACATGTTCCCGTTGCCCTGCACCATAGCGAACTGTTTGCCGTCCCACGAGATCACCCCGCCGGCATTGTATTCGCCGGCAAATGTCAGGCGCGTGGCGTCGCCGCCGGTGACCGGAATCTGGTACAGCTGCGGTTTACCGGCGCGGTCGGAGGTGAACACCAGGGAGCGCCCATCGGGCGTCCAGTTGGCCTCGGTATCGATCGAGAAGTGGCGCGTCACCTGGGTGACCCGGCGGCTTTCGATGTCCATCACGTAGATCTCGGGGTTGCCCGACATCGACAGGGTCAAGGCCAGCTTGCTGCCATCGGGCGAGAATGCGGGCGCGCCGTTGATGCCCTTGTAGGACGCCAGCACCTGCCGTTGGCCGGTGGAAACTTCCTGCACGTAGATCGAGGAATTGCCGCGCTCGAACGACACGTAAGCGATGCGGCGGCCATCCGGCGACCACGCCGGCGACAGCAGCGGCTCGCGCGTGCGCACTACGGTTTGCGGGTTGTAGCCGTCGGAATCGGCCACCATCAGCGCGTACTGGCGATCCTTGAGCTTGCCGATCGAGGTGATGTAGGCGATCCGGGTCCAGAACGCGCCACGGATTCCGATGATCTTCTCGTACACCAGATCGGCGATCTGGTGCGCCGCGCCGCGCAGATCGCCCGCGCGCGCGGTCAGGGCCATACCCAGGATGCGCTGCTGCTTGGCCACGTCGAACAACTCGAACTCGATCCGATAGGCGCCGCCCTCGGCATCCTGCACGCGGCCGACGACGAGGAAGTCCTGCTTGAGCACGCGCCAGGTGGGAAACTTCACCTCGGCCTCACGACCGGGGTACTCGACCACGTCCTGCCGGGCAAGGGTGCGGAACTGGCCGACCCGGTTCAGATCGGCCGCGATGACTGCGGCCACATCGGTATCGGGCGGCAGCCCGGCGCTCTCCAGCGCGAAGGGCACCACCGCGATGGGGATCGCGGCAGCCACGCCGTTGCGGATCTCAAGCCTGGGCTCATCGCCCGACAAACCACCCTGTGCGAGTGCCGCGCCATGACTGCCCAACAGCAGCAGCGCCAATAGAACAATGCGAGGAGTCATGCTTAACCGTCCCATGAAAAGTCGAACGTGATGTTACGGGTGAATACCGACTCGTAGCCGGCATAGGGCAGCGGTGCGCGACGCACCGCGGCTTCGATCGAGCGGCGGCTGACCTCGTCGGTGTTGCACTGGCCGACGAACGCGACGTCGATCACGTCGCCGCCGGGAATCTGCGCGATGCGGATCGAACAGCGGATCGGCGGGCGGGTCGAGTCCGGGCGCAGCCAGTTCAGCTGCACCTGCTGGGTGATTGCGAAGTAGTAGCGGCTGCGCAGGTCGTTCTGGGTGCCGCCGGTGCCGGCGCGCTGCGCATCTTCGCGTTCGAGCATGTCCTGCATGCGCTCGGTTTCGGTCTGCCGCTGACGGTCGGCGACATCGGCGCGCTGCTGATCGACCATCTGCGCCAGGCGCTGCTCTTCGAGCTCGCGGCGTTGCTGTGCGTCTTCGCGCTGGCGGCGGATGTCGTCGAGCTGCTGCTGGCGATCGCGCTCCATCGCGGTCAGGCGCTCCTGCGCGTCCAGTTCGATCTGCTCGCGCTTGCGGCGTTCTTCCTGCTCGCGCTGGGCTTCCAGCGCCGGCAGCTGGCCGTCGCGGTCGATGCGCTCTTGCTCCACCACGTCGTCGGCCGGCGGCGGATTGGGCGGCAGCAACGGGGCTGGCGGCGGCGGCTCGGGCAGCGGCGGTTGCGGTCGCGGCGGCCGCGGGCGTGGCACCTGCGCGCGCGCGGTTTTCGGCGGGGTGTAATCGACCAGCATCGCCTCGATCACCGGGCCTTCCAGATCCAGCGGCTTGCTGCAGGTCATGCTCAGCAACTGCGGCAGCTGCAGACGCAGTATCGCGGCATTCCACGTCTCGCAGCCCAGCGTGCTCGCCCACAGGCCTGCCAACAGCAGCGCGTGGATGGCCAGCGAGAGCAGCAGCGGTCCGAGCTGGTCGTTGTTCGAAGCCATGTCAGGGCCGGACGGGCGCGGCCTCGAGCGGCGCGCTCATCAGGCCCACGCGCGGCGCGCCGGCCTGCTGCATCAGCACCATCGCCTGGTATACGCGGCCATAGGGCACGCGCTCGTCGCCGCCGATCAGCACCGGCACGTTGGGATTGGCGCGCACGAAGGCCGATACCTTGCTGACCAGGGTCGCCTCATCGAGCGGCTCGCGCTGGGATTTGCCGAGGGTCAGGAACAGCGCGCCCTGCGAGTCCACGGTCACCACTACCGGGTCGGTCTTTTGTTCCAGCGATCGCGCATTGGATTTCGGCAGCTCGATGTCGACGCCAAGATTCAGCAGCGGTGCGGTGATCATGAAGATCACCAGCAGCACCAGCATCACGTCGATATACGGCACGACGTTGATCTCGGACATGGCACGACGGCGGCGACCTTTGCGTGGATTGGCACTGGCGCCCATCGGCGGGTCCTAGGTGAGAGTCGGAATTGCAACGGTCAAGACGGGCACGCGGGGTTCAGCCGTTGTCTTCGACATGCGTCTGGCGCTGCAGGATTTGCGAGAACTCTTCTTGAAAGGTGTCGTAGCGCGAGTTCAGGCGGTCGACCTTGGTCGAGTAGCGGTTGTAGGCGATCACCGCGGGGATCGCCGCGAACAGGCCCATCGCGGTGGCGATCAGAGCCTCGGAGATGCCGGGCGCGACCATCGCGATGGTCGCCTCTTTCACGCTGGCCAGTCCGTGGAAGGCGATCATGATGCCCCACACGGTGCCGAACAGGCCGACATAGGGGCTGGTCGAGCCGACGGTGGCGAGGAACTCGAGGCTCTGCTCCAGCCGATCGACCTCGCGCGCCACGGTGACCCGCATCGCGCGCTGCGCGCCTTCGAGCATGATCCGCGAGTCCATCTGGCGCCGGTTGCGCAGGCGCGCGAACTCGCGGAAGCCGGCTTCGAATACGCTCTCCAGGCCGGTCAGCTGGCCACCGCGCGCACCCATGTCCTTGAACAGGGTGGCCAAGTCCGCGCCGGACCAGAAGCGTTCCTCGAACTCGTTGGCCTCGCGCTGCGCGCGATCGATCATCGCCTTCTTGCGCAGGATGATCATCCACGACGCGACCGAGGCGAGCAGCAGCGCGAGCATGACCAGCTTCACCGGCAAGCTGGCTTCCAGCACCAGCTTCAGATAGTCCAATTCCTGGTTCATCGATACAGCTCCGCTAGCAGATTCTTGGGTATCGGTTGTGGCCGGAAAGTTCCGGCCGCAAGACAGGCTGCGCGGACCTGCGCGCGCACGATGGGCTGATTGTCCGCAATCCGAACTACATCCTGGCTGAACCGCATGCTGGCACCGCCCAGCTCGTCGAGCCGGCACGACACCCGCAGTTCATCGTCCAGACACGCCGGGTGCAGGAATTTCAGATCGATTTCGGTGACCGCGAACAGCACGCCGGCAGTGGCCGCCAGTTGCGACTGCGCGACCCCGCGGCTGCGCAGCCACTCGCTGCGCGCGCGTTCGAGGAAACGCAGATAGCCGGCATGGTAAACCACTCCGAGCGCGTCGGTATCCTCGTAGTACACGCGCAGCGTCCAGTCGAACGCCACGCCGATCGGATCAGCCACTGCTGCCGCTCCCGGCATCGAACAGGTCGGCCACCGGTGCATCGGCGCGCCGCGGTGGCGCCAGCCCGAAATGGCGATAGGCCTTGGCGGTGGCCATCCGGCCGCGCGCGGTGCGGGTCAGGAAGCCCTGCTGGATCAGGAACGGTTCGAGCACGTCCTCGATGGTGCCACGCTCTTCCGACAGCGCTGCGGCCAGCGACTCCACGCCCACCGGGCCGCCATCGAAGCTTTCGATGATGGTGCTGAGCATGCGCCGGTCGAGGCTGTCGAAGCCCTCGGCATCGACCTTGAGCATCTTCATCGCCGCATCGGCCAGGTCGCGGGTGATGCTGCCATCGCCGCGCACCTGGGCGAAATCGCGCACCCGGCGCAGCAGGCGGTTGGCGATGCGCGGGGTGCCGCGCGCGCGGCGCGCGATCTCGTCCGCACCGTTGCCGTCGCAGGCGATAGCGAGGATCTTCGCCGAGCGGCGCACGATCGCGCCGAGTTCCTCGCGGCTGTAGAACTCCAGCCGCTGCACGATGCCGAAGCGGTCGCGCAGCGGACTGGTCAGAAGGCCCGCGCGGGTGGTGGCACCGATCAGGGTGAACGGCGGCAGGTCGAGCTTGATCGAGCGCGCGGCCGGGCCCTCGCCGATCATGATGTCGATCTGGTAGTCCTCCATCGCCGGATACAGCACCTCTTCGACCACCGGCGAGAGGCGATGGATCTCATCGACGAACAACACATCGCGCGGCTGCAGGTTGGTCAGCAGCGCGGCCAGATCGCCGGCGCGTTCGATCACCGGGCCCGAGGTGGTGCGCAGGCTCACCCCCAGTTCGGCCGCGATCACGTGCGCGAGCGTGGTCTTGCCCAGCCCCGGCGGGCCGAAGATCAGCACATGGTCGAGCGCCTCGCCGCGCTTGCGCGCGGCCTCGATGTAGATGCTCATCTGCTCGCGCACGGCCTGCTGGCCAAGGTACTCGGCCAGTCGGCGCGGGCGGATGCTGGCGTCGAGGACGTCCTCTTCTAGTGAGGCGTCGGGCGCGATGATGCGGGGCTCTTCCATGGCGGCAAGGATAGCGGGCGCCGGACCGCCTGCGCCTGGAATATCAGCGCAAAGCCGCTTTCAGCGCCTTGCGGATGATCGCCTCGGCAGTGTCGCCCGGCTCTGCCACCTTGGCCACCAGGCGGGTGACTTCCTGTGGTTTGTAGCCCAGCGCCTGCAATGCACCGGTCGCCTCGCTGACCGGATCGTGCGCCACGGCCCCGCCGCCAATGCCGCCGCCGGGCACGCCGCTGGCCAGGCCATCGACCCGATCGCGCAGCTCCACCACGATGCGTTCGGCGGTTTTCTTGCCGATCCCGGGGATCCGCGTGAGCGCTGCCACATCGCCGACCGTGACCAGCCGCGCGAACTCGTCGACGCCCGCGCCTGACAGGATCGCAAGCGCGGTCTTGGCGCCGATGCCGCTGACTTTGAGCAGGGTGCGGAACAGGGCGCGCTCGGCTTCGCGGAAGAATCCATACAGCGCGACCGTGTCCTCGCGCACCGCGTAGTGCACGAACAGGCTGCACTCGCGGCCGGTCTCGTGCAGTTCGTAGAAGGTCGACATCGGCGCTTCGAGCTCGTAGCCGACGCCGTTGACGTCGATCACCAGCCACGGCGGCGACTTGGCTGCCAGGATGCCGCGCAAGCGTCCGATCATCGGCGTCTCCAGCTGCTGCGGGGGATGCCCAGCCGCACGGTGCTGGCGCGTGTGTGGGCGTGGGTGATGGCGATCGCAAGCGCGTCGGCAGCGTCCGCCTGCGGTTTGTCGCCGAGCTTGAGCAGGATGCCGATCATGTGCTGGATCTGCACCTTGTCCGCGCCACCGGAGCCGGTCACGGCCTGCTTGATTTCCTTCGCTGCGTACTCGTGCACGGCCAGGTCGCGCGCCACCACCGCGCAGATCGCCGCCCCGCGCGCCTGGCCGAGCTTGAGCACCGAGTCGGCGTTGTTGCGCGCCGCGAACACCCGCTCGATCGCCACTTCCTGCGGCTGGTAGGCATCGAGCAGGCTGCCGAGCTGCTCGAAGATCTGCTTCAGGCGCAGCGCGAAGGTCGCGTTTTCGGTCAGGTGCAGGGTCGCGTGATGCACGTGGCGCGCCTGCCCGACCGCATCGACATCGATGATGCCGACACCGGTGCGCTGCGAGCCAGGATCGATGCCCAGGATGCGGATCAATGGATGGCTGCTCAAGCGATGGCCGGGTGCCGCGAAGGATGGATGCAGTGGCGGGCCGGTCGACACCAGCGCAAGGACGCAGGCAGAACCGGGTTTGGCATCCCGAACCACAACAGAATAGCATCGGCGAAGGGCGCGGCCATGCGGTTCGCACCCCGGGAGACGCCCGGCAAGTCCAGGCGTCATGCGCCGCATGCATCGTACCGAGATAGCCGTGCCCGACCCGTTGTTCGAATTTGCGCCTGCGGCCCTGATCGCCGTCGATGAGCGGCACCGGGTGGCTGCGGCCAATCGTGCGGCGCTGCGCTTGCTCGGGCGCGCCTGCGCGCCGCCGGCGCCACTCGACCGGCTGATGGGTGATGAGGTCGGCATCATGGTCCAGCGCATCCTCGCGCAGGGCGCCGGACGCGGTTCGATTGACGCCGACGTGGTCGATGCCAGCGGCGAGCTGCGCGCGATGCACATCGAGGCCGCCCTCGCCGGCGCGCGCGTGGTGCTGTGCCTGTCGCCGATGGGTGCGCACGAGGAGGCAGGTCCGAAACCGGGTTGGTGGCCGACCAGTCTGGTCGCCGCGGCTGCGCGCGAGCTGCGCCAACCATTGGTGGCCAACCTCGGCAGCGTCGAGATCCTGACCCAGACCCCGCTGTCGGACTCGCAGCTGGCCGACGCGCGCATGGCGCAGGACCAGGGTCGCGCAGCGCTCACCCGCCTCGATGCGCTCGCCGATCTGGCGCGCTTTGAATCCGGCACCGTGCGTCTGGACTCCGCGCCGCTCAATCCAGTCGCCCTGATCGAGGGCGCGATCGGCGCGATCTCCGGTCGCGCGCATCGCGCCGGACTGTGCGCTTCGACCGTGATCGACCCCGCATTGCCGTTGAATCTGATCGGCGATCCGCAGTGGTTGCTGCGCGCGGTGACCGTGCTGCTCGACAACGCGCTGCGCCACACGCGCAACGGTGGGCTGGTGCTGCGCGCACGGGTCGAGGAGCGCAGCGGTCGCCGCTACCGGCTGGCGATCGAGGCGCAGGACACCGGCGGCGGCGTGCCGGACTCGCTGCGCCCGCACCTGTTCGAGCCGCTGACCCAGCGCACGGATCTGTCGTGGGATCGCAAGCAGGGTCTGGGCATCAGCCTCGCGCTGTGCCGACGGGTCGCGCGCGCGATGGCCGGCGATGCCTACTATCGGCCGGCCAGCCCCTCCGGCAGCGTGTTCGGCTTCACCTGCGACCTGCCGCTGGACGGCGACGAAGTGTTTTCGCTGGAACCGCGGATCAACATGGTGCGCCGCAAGCGCGTGCTGCTGATCGATCCGCATCCGCTGCGCACGGCGAGTTTTCTCGAACAGCGTCGGCGCTGGGGCATGGACGCGCGCGCGATGCACGATGGCCGCGACATCGGTGCTGCCCTGCGCGACGGCTGGAAACCGCATCTGGTGCTGATCCACCAGGCAGCACCGCACGCCTTCGAATCGCTCAACGCGCTGGGCGGCGCGCGCGTGGTCGGCGTGGTACCGGTCGGCACGCCGGCCGCGCGCAAGAGCGTGCCGCGCGGCCGAAACCTCGAGTGGATGTCGCTGCCGCTGCATCGCGACGCCCTGCTGTGCTGCCTGGCGGGCGAACCAATACCCTCGCTGGCGCGACCCGAGGGTGGCGAGGGCGCGGGTGTGGATACGCGCGCACTGCGCGTGCTGCTGGCCGAAGACAGCGATTGCAACCGCGCCGTGCTGCTGGCCCAGCTGCAGCGCCTGGGGGTGGCTGCCGATGGCGTAGCGACCGGATCCGATGCGGTGCGCCTGGCGATGCAGCGCCGCTACGATCTGGTGCTGCTGGACCTGGCGCTGCCGGACCTGTCCGGCACCAACGTCGCCGAGGGCATCCGCGCGGCCGGTGGCGATGGCACGGATGTGCCGATCCTCGCAATCACCGGCAGCGGCGAACCGGAGGATCGCCAGCGCGCGCTCGCCGCGGGCATGAACGACCTGCTGATCAAGCCCTTGCCGATCGATGAACTGGCGATCGCCATCGAGCGCTGGACCGGCATCAAACCGGTCGGCCGCCAGATGGCCTCCGGCAGCGGCGATGCGATGTCGAGCAGCCTGCTCGAGCAGCTCGAAAAGGACGTCGGCCCCGCCCTGTTCGCCGACCTGCTCGGGCGTTTCGGGCGCGAGCTGCAGGCGCGCTGCGAGCGCCTGTCGGCGGCTGCGAGCACCGGCGATCGTGCCGCGCTGGAGCGCGAATCGCATGCCTTGAAGTCCGCGGCACGCTCGTACGGCGCCGGCGCCGTGGCCGACGTGGCCACAGCGATCGAAGCCTATGCACGCGACGATCGCGCGGCTGCCGCGGCACTGATGGTGCAGAACCTGCCGGAGCTGGCGCGCGCCGCGCAGCAGTCGATCGAACGGCTGCTGCTGGCCCGCGCAGCGCCCGCCATCGCGGACGCCGAAGATGTCTGACCCGGCCAGCCCCGTGCCACTGGACATGCAGCCGCAGGTGCTGGTCGTCGACGACAGCGATTCGCTGCGCGCGATGCTGCTGGCCTATCTGCGCGACCAGCCATGGACCCTCACCGCGGTCGGTAGCGCACAGGAAGCGTTGCTGGCGATCGAACGCCAGCGCCCGGACCTGATCCTGCTCGACATGCAGCTGCCCGACGCGCAGGGACTGGAGCTGTTTCATTCGATGCGTGCGCACTCGCCGCGCAGCGCCATCGTGGTGATCACCGCGATCGGGTCGATCGGACTGGCGGTGGAAGCGACCCGCGCCGGCGCGCTGGATTTTCTCGAAAAACCGGTCACCCGCGAGCGTCTGGTGCAGTCCGCGCGCAATGCGGTCGATCGCGTGCTGCTGGAACGGCGCATGGATCGGCTGGCCGGCGAGCTCGGCAGCAGTGGCCTGCATGGCCTGCTGGGGGCATCGCACACGATGCAGGAAGCGATCAAGGCGCTGCGCGCGGCGGCGGCCAGCGATGCACCGCTGCTGCTGCTTGGCGAGGCGGGCACCGGCATGCGACTGGCCGCGCGCGCGGTGCATCGCGAGAGCGCGCGCGGCGCGCGCATGCTGGTATCGATCGACTGCGCCAGCGAAGCTGCGTCGGTGCAGCTGCAAGCGGCCGTCGCAGATGACCGCTGCGGCACCCTCGCCCTGCATGAAATCGACGCCTTGCCCGCGGCGGCGCAGGCCACACTGCTGGATGCGCTGGAACGCGCGCGAGGCGATTGGCGCCTGATCGCGAGCAGCACGCAGAGTGCGGCAGTGCCCAACAAGGACCGCCGGCTGCGCGCAGACCTGGTGCATCGCATCCACGTCGCACCGTTGCGCATGCCGCCGCTGCGCTGGCGCGAAGACGACGTGCTGCTGCTGGCGCGGCACTTCCTCGCGATCGATGCCGCCGCTGCCATCAAACAGTTCGACGGCTTCGACAACACCGCAGTCGCCGCCCTCAGGCGCCATCCGTGGCCTCGCAACGTCGCCGAACTGCGTGAGGCCACACGCCATGTCGCTGCGTGGTTCAACGGCGGCATGGTGGGCGCGGCCGATCTTCCTGCAACGCTGCGCGACGCAGCCGACTCCGCCGTCGGCACGCTCGTCGAGCCGTTGTGGCAAGTCGAACAGCGCGCGATCCGCAACGCGATCAAGGCCTGCGGCGGCGACTACGCGATGGCAGCGAGCCGACTGCAGATCTCGCTGGATGAACTGCAGCAGCGCCTGTTGCGCGCCGCGGGCGGCGGCTGAAGCCGCAACGCGTCAATGCAGGCGCAAGGGATCGTCCGCAGATGCGTTCCTGATGCGCTGACACCAGCACGGTGCGCTGCAATCAATCCACGCGCTGCAGCTTGGAAAATTCACCGTCGCGCAAAAACGTCACTGCCGCCTCGGCAACCAGTCGGCTCAACAGCATTCCCGTATGCGAAGCGGCAACCGCAAGGTGATCGCTGAGCCACGGCATGTGGGTCTCGGCGAGCGCGACGGTGCCGTCGTGCGGGCGTGGCAGCGCGCGCAACATCGCGCCGAGTCCTTGTGCCCGCGTGCCCGCGATCGCGCCGACCTCGCGCGCGACCGGCGCCGGGCCTGCACCATGCAACAACACGTCGCGCCAGCCACCGAGCATCCAGCGACCCGACGGCAGTCGCGCGATGTGGCCGGCGGTCGCGCTGCCGGCCAGTGGCGAGCCCAGGCACAGGATCCGTCCGGGCGGCAGGTCATTGCACTCACGACAGGTGGCGATCGCGAGCAAGCCGCCGAGACTGTGGCCGAGCAGATGCACCGGCCCCGGACCTGCAGCGCGCAGGTGGCGTTGCAGGCGCACGATCGCCTGCTGCGGCGTACCGAACACCGAGGCGTAGTCGAATCGCGCGGTATTGAATCCGGCCGCACGCAGGCGCCGCTCGAGGATCAGCAGTGCTGGCGCACGCATCCAGATGCCGTGCAGCAGGATCACGGTGGCGGGGCTTGCTGCCATTCGCGGCGCCCGGAACGCTCAGTCCTTTTTCGGCTTGACGACCCGCACGTGCAGCTCCTGCAGCTGCGCCTCCGGCACCTCGCTGGGGGCGTCGGTGAGCAGACACGTGGCGCTGGCGGTTTTGGGAAAGGCGATCACGTCGCGGATCGACTCGGTGCCGACCATCAGCGCGGCGATGCGATCGATGCCGAAGGCGATGCCGCCGTGCGGCGGCGCGCCGTACTTGAGCGCCTCCAGCAGGAAGCCGAACTTCAGCTGCGCCTCTTCGCGCGAGATGCCGAGCAGGTCGAACACCGTGCTCTGCAGCTCCGGCCGGTGGATGCGGATGGAGCCACCACCGATCTCGTTGCCGTTGAGCACCATGTCGTAGCCGCGGCTGACCGCGTTGGCAGGATCGGCCGCCAGCGCCGCCGCGTCGTCGACCTTCGGCGCGGTGAACGGATGATGCAGGGCGACATAGCGCTTGTCTGCGGCGTCGTATTCGAACATCGGAAAGTCGACCACCCACAGCGGACGCCACGCGTTCTCGACCAGACCCATGTCGCGCGCGACTTTCAGGCGCAGCGCGCCCATGAACTCCGACACCGGCTTCCAAGGACCGGCGCCAAAGAACAGCACATCGCCGGTCTGCGCACCTGCCGCGGCGAAGATGCCTTCGATGGCCTTGTCATCGAGGAACTTGATGATCGGCGAGGTCAGGCCCTCGCGACCCTGGGCCAGATCGTCGATGCGAATCCAGGCCAGGCCCTTGGCCCCGTATCGGGCGACGTAGACACCCAAGTCATCGAGCTGCTTGCGGGTCAGCTCCGCGCCCCTGGGCAGGCGCAAGCAGGCCACTCGACCGCCGGGATCGGCGGCCGGTCCGCTGAATACCTTGAACTCCACGTGCCGGACCTGCTCGGCGACGTCGATGAGCTCCAGCGCGATGCGCAGATCCGGCTTGTCGGAGCCATAGCGACGCATCGCCTCGGCATAGGTAAGCCGCGGGAACGCAGCGCCCAAATCCACCGCGACGACTTCCTGGAACACGTGGCGGATCATCGCCTCGACGAAATCCTGCACCTCGCGCTCGCCGATGAAAGCGAATTCCATGTCGAGCTGGGTGAACTCCGGCTGGCGATCGGAGCGCAGGTCCTCGTCGCGGAAACAGCGCGCGATCTGGTAGTAGCGATCCATGCCGGCCATCATCAGCAACTGCTTGAACAGCTGCGGCGATTGCGGCAGCGCGTAGAACTCGCCCGGATGCACGCGCGAGGGCACCAGATAATCGCGCGCGCCCTCCGGGGTGGCCTTGGTCAGGATCGGTGTTTCGATGTCCTGGAAGGCGCGCGCATCGAGATAGTGGCGCAACGCCGAGACCAGCCGCGTGCGCGTGCGCAGCGCCTTTTGCATCGCCGGCCGCCGGATGTCCAGATAGCGATACTTCAGGCGGTGCTCTTCGCCGGGCGTCTCATGCAGCATGAACGGCAGCGCAGCGGCGGCGTTGAGGATCTCGACCAACTCCGCGACCACTTCGACCGCACCGGTCTTGAGGCGGTC
>JBBSDI010000022.1:0-19938 GCA_038249585.1 Lysobacterales bacterium
ATGCCGGCTCCCACAGATTGCATGGCGGGCGATGGCAGCACTGCCACCCTGTGGGAGCTGCCATGGCAGCGACAGGAGTCGCGGCATTAGTGGAGGGTGCAGTCGCCGGCATGCCGGCTCCCACAGATTGATCGGCGGGCGATGGCAGCACTTGTGGGAGCTGCCATGGCAGCGACTGGATTCGCGATGGCAGCACTTGTGGGAGCTGCCATGGCAGCGACAGGAGTCGCGGCAGTAGCCAAGGTTGCAGTCGCCGGCGTGCCGGCTCCCACAGAAATCGGGACTTTTTCAGAGGCTGCCGGACATCGATTGACCTGAGTCAACTCTTCACGTGGGCCGGTTCGGCACACTGCGCCGTGTCGGATTGCAGCGAAGAGCCCCATGACCAACCCAAGCACCTTCTACGACGACACCGTAGTGACCCGATTCGCGGTCATGACCGTCGTCTGGGGCATCGTCGGCATGCTGGTTGGAGTGATCATCGCCGCCCAGCTGTACTGGCCTGACCTGACCCATGGCATCGAATGGCTGTCCTACGGCCGCCTGCGACCGCTGCACACCAATGCGGTGATCTTCGCTTTCGGCGGCTGCGGCATCTTCGCTACCAGTTACTACATCGTGCAGCGTACCTGCCATGCGAGCCTGTTCATGCCCAGACTCGCGGCCTTCACATTCTGGGGCTGGCAGGCGGTGATCGTGGCCGCTGCCATCACCTTGCCGCTGGGCCTGACCCAAGGCAAGGAGTACGCGGAGCTGGAATGGCCGATCGATCTGCTGATCGCGGCGGTCTGGGTGTCCTACGGCGTGGTGTTCTTCGGCACCATCGTCAAGCGCCAGGTCAAGCACATCTACGTCGCCAACTGGTTCTTCGCGGCATTCATCATCACCATCGCGCTGCTGCACATCGTCAACAGCCTCGCGATCCCGGCCGGCGCTTTCAAGAGCTACTCGGTGTACTCCGGTGCGGTCGATGCGATGGTGCAGTGGTGGTACGGCCACAACGCGGTCGGCTTCTTTCTGACCGCCGCGTTCCTCGGAATGATGTACTACTTCATTCCCAAGCAGGCCGGACGCCCGGTGTACTCCTACCGGCTCTCGGTAGTGCACTTCTGGGCTCTGATCTCGATCTACATGTGGGCCGGCCCGCATCACCTGCTGTACACCGCGCTCCCGGACTGGGCGCAGTCGCTGGGCGTGGTGTTCTCGCTGATCCTGATCGCACCATCCTGGGGCGGCATGATCAACGGCATCATGACCCTGTCGGGCGCATGGGACAAACTGCGCACCGATCCAGTGATCAAGTTCATGGTCGTCTCACTGTCGTTCTACGGCATGAGCACCTTCGAGGGACCGATGATGTCGATCAAGACGGTCAACTCGCTGAGCCATTACACCGACTGGACCATCGGCCACGTGCACTCCGGCGCGCTCGGCTGGGTGGCGATGATCACGGTGGGCTGCCTGTATTCGCTGCTGCCGCGGCTGCTGCAGCTCAAGGGCATGTATTCGACCAAGATGATCGAACAGCACTTCTGGATCCATACCATCGGTGTGGTGCTGTACATCGCATCGATGTGGATCGCCGGCGTCATGCAGGGCCTGATGTGGCGGGCGACCAACGCCGACGGCACCCTGACCTACGCATTCGTCGAGTCGCTCAAGGCGACCTATCCGTACTACCTCGGTCGCTTCGCCGGCGGCGTGCTGGCGCTGATCGGCATGTTGATCATGGCGGTCAATGTGTGGAAGACCTTCGCGATGGCGCGCAATGCCGCACCGGTCGCGATCCCTGCGCCTGCCCACGCCTGAGGACCCTCCCATGCAGCATGACAAGATCGAAAAGAACATCGGCATCCTCGGCATTCTGGTGTTCGTGGTGGTGGCGATCGGTGGCCTGGCCGAGATCGTGCCGCTGATGTTCCAGGCTCAGGTGGTGCAGCCGCTGCCCGGTCAGAAGCCCTACCCGGCGCTCGAACTGGCCGGCCGCGACGTGTACCTGCGCGAGGGCTGCTACAACTGCCATTCGCAGATGGTGCGCACGTTGCGCTTCGAAACGGAACGCTACGGGCACTACTCGTTGGCCGCCGAGTCGGTGTACGACCATCCGTTCCAATGGGGCAGCAAGCGCACCGGGCCGGACCTGGCCCGGGTCGGCGGACGCTACAGCGACGACTGGCATCGTGCGCACCTGATCAATCCGCGCGATCTGGTCCCGGAGTCGAACATGCCGGCCTACTCGTGGCTGGTGGAGCCGCAGATCGATGCGGCACAACTGGTGCGCCACATGAACGCGCTGCGCACCATTGGCGTGCCCTACACCGACGAGGATCTGTCGGGAGTCGCCGTAGCGGTGCAGGGAAAATCCGAACTCGACGCGCTGATCGCCTACCTGCAGGGTCTGGGGCGCTACGCACCAAAACGCGCGGTTGCCGCGCCGGTGGCGCAAGCGCAGCCCACGGACGGCACGTCCAGACCTGCCGTTGCGGCATCGAACTGAGGACACGTCGATGGAGCTTGGAACCATTTCGGGTATCGCCACCGCGGTGTTGATGATCGCCTTCGTGGGCGTGGTGGTGTGGGCATACAGCAGCAAGCGAAAGGCCGATTTCGACGCCGCCGCGCAGCTGCCGCTGGGCGATCGCGACGAAAAGCTGCAGGACGAGAAACTCCGGGACGAGAACCGGCCATGACCGTCGGTTGGAGCGCCTTCATCGCGATCTTGACCATCGCCAACATCCTCGCCTGCCTGTGGCTGCTGTGGTGGACACGCAAGAAACGCCCAGTGACGCAGACTTCCGATGGCCACGACGCCACCACCGGACACACCTGGGACGGCGATCTGACCGAATACAACAAGCCGCTGCCGAAGTGGTGGCTGAACCTGTTCTACCTCAGCATCGTTTTCGCACTCGGCTATCTGGTGGTGTATCCCGGCCTCGGCGCCTTTGCGGGCACCAGCGGCTGGAGCAGTACCGCCCAGCACGACGCCGACGCGGCTGCAGCAGAGTCGAAACTGCGCGTGCTGTTTGCCCGCTTCGAGGGCATCGCGGTCGCACAACTGGCCAGCAATCCGGAAGCGGTGGCCCTGGGTCGCTCGGTGTTCGCCAACAACTGCACGCAGTGCCATGGCTCCGATGCACGCGGCGCGCGCGGCTTTCCCAATCTGACCGACAACGACTGGATCTGGGGCGGCGATCCCGACACCGTGCTGGCCAGCATCGTCGGCGGTCGGCAGGCGGCGATGCCCGCCTGGGCTGCGGTGCTCGGCGAACAGGGCATCACCGAAGCGGCCACCTACGTGCTGAGCCTGTCCGGGCAACCCGTCGACGCAGCCCTGGCCGAGGCCGGCAAGGCGCGCTATGCGACCATCTGCATCGCCTGTCATGGGCCGGACGGCAAAGGCAACCAGGCGCTGGGTGCGCCCAACCTGACCGACAACATCTGGCTCTATGGCAATGATCTGGCCACCATCAGCGAGGGCCTGCGCAAAGGCCGCAATGGCATGATGCCGGCGCAGGAGGCGATCATCGGTGTCGACCGTGCGCGCCTGGCAGCGGCCTGGGTACTGGCGCTGCAGTCCGGCAGCGCCGCCGCGCCGGCCGCCGCCGCCGCTGCAAGCCCCTGATCGACGAGTCGATCGGCAGACCGCGCATGTCTTCCTATCATCCACCTCCGGGCGCCTACCGGCCGACTACCGAGGATCCGCTCGATCACCCGCCGCGTCCGCTGGCGCAGCGGCTCGGGGCGATCCTGTGGCCGAGTTTCTTCGCCGCCGGCGTTGCCACCATGGTGTTCTTCGCGGTGATCGACCCGCAGGATCTGAACCAGATCACCTGGACCGACCTGCACCTGAGCCGACAGGCCGGGTACACGCTCGGCTTCTTCATGTTCTGGACTTGCACCGCAGCCTCCAGCCTGTTCACCTGGGTGCTGCTGCGCCCGGGCAGTCGCTACAACCAGCCGCTGCCGCCGGAGCAATGAAATGGCAAGGCCCCTGCCCACGCCGGTACTGACCGACGGCGGCGAGATGTACGAGTCGGCGGCAAAGATCTACCCGCACGATGTCGATGGCCGCTTCCAGCGACTGCGCAAGCTCGCGGTATTCTGGCTGCTCGGCATGTACTACGTGTTTCCGTGGCTGCAGTGGAATGGTCGCCAGATGGTGCTGTTCGACCTTCCGGCGCGCCAGTTCCACATCTTCGGGCTGACCTTCTGGCCGCAGGATTTCGTCTACCTGTCGCTGCTGCTGATGATGGCGGCGTTCGCGCTGTTCTTGTTTACCGCACTCGCCGGTCGCCTGTGGTGCGGCTATGCCTGCCCGCAGACGGTGTGGACCGAGACTTTCATGTGGATGGAGCGCTGGACCGAGGGCTCGCGCAACCAGCGCATCAAGCTCGATGCGGCACCCATGAGCTGGAACAAATTCCGCCGCAAGGCCAGCAAGCAATTCCTGTGGGTCGTGTTCTCGCTGTGGACCGGGTTCACCTTCGTGGGCTTCTTCAGCCCGATCCGCGACCTGGGTGCCGGACTGCTCGCGCTCGATATCGGCGCCTGGGAAGGATTCTGGATGCTGTTCTACAGCGCCGCGACTTACGGCAATGCCGGCTACCTGCGCGAACAGGTGTGCAAATACATGTGCCCGTATGCGCGCTTCCAGGGCGCGATGTTCGACCGCAATACGCTGCTGATCAGCTACGACACCGCGCGCGGCGAGCCGCGCGGCGCACGCAGCAAGCAGGCCGATTACAAGGTGCTGGGTCTGGGCGATTGCATCGACTGCACGGTGTGCGTGCAGGTTTGTCCGACCGGCATCGATATCCGCCGCGGCCTGCAGTACGAGTGCATCGCCTGCGGCGCTTGCATCGACGCCTGCGACTCGGTGATGGACAAGATCGGCTATCCACGCGGACTGGTGCGCTACAGCACCCAGAACGCGATCGAAGGCAAGCCGTCGCGGGTACTGCGCCCGCGCATGGTGGTCTACGGCATTATCCTGCTGGCCCTGCTCGGCGGCTTTTCGTGGTCGCTGTTGAATCGCGTGCCGCTGATCGTCGATGTGATGCGTGATCGCAACGCGCTGTACCGCGAAACCGGCGACGGCCGGGTCGAGAACGCCTATACGATCAAACTGGTCAACAAGGACGCGCACGACCACGTGTTCGAAATCGCGGTGGAGGCGCCGGTGGCGATGCGCATCCTGCACGGCGGCGAGCAGCATGAGCAACAGTACGAAACCCACGAACGCGGCCACCGCACGCGCCTGCTGCACTTCAAGGTCGATGAACAGTCGGTGCGCGAGATTCCGCTGACCCTGTCGGTCGCACGCAATGATGCCAAAGGCCGCATCGACATCGAATTCATCGTCACCAATGAAACCGACCGCGGCGTAAACTATCGCCAGAAGTCCAGCTTCATCGGGCCACTTTGATGGACCACAGACCATGAATGCGCCAGCTGCACGCCCGTGGTATCGCGAACCGATGCTGTGGCTGACGATCGCGATCCCGCTGCTGACGATCCCGGCGGGACTGGCTACGTGGTACATCGCCGCGCACGGCGGCGGCAGCGATGCGGTGGGCGACGAAGTGCGTCGCATCGGACAGATGCAAACGGCCGACGTGCGACCCGACAGTGCGGCCGCGCGGCTTGGCCTGAGCGCGCGGGCAGAAGTCCAGGCTGGTCGCACGCGGGTACAGATCGTGCTGTCGGATACCGGCGACGTCGGTGCGCTGACCCTCGAGCTGCGCCATGCCGCCGACGCCGCGCTGGACCAGGTCGTGTCGTTGGAGGCGCTCGGCGAGGGCCGTTTTGCGGCGCCCGTGGATGCATTGGGCAGCGGCGCGTGGAACGCGCGACTGGTCTCGTCTGACGGCTGGCGGCTGAGCGGTCGGCTGCAAACCGGTGCGGCGGCGTTTGCACTGGTCCCCGCAGTGGGTGCTGGTTAGGCGCCCCCGCCGACCCCATGGACGGCAGCATTGCCCACTGTTTCCACTGCGCCGAACCGCTGCCTGCGCACGGCGTGCGCGAAGCAGCGATCGACGGCGAACAGCGGAAGTTCTGCTGCGCGGGCTGCGAGGCCGTGGCGCTGCTGATTCGCGACACCGGGCTTTCCGACTACTACCGCGTGCGCGCAGCCCCGGCGCTGCGTGCAGCCCCGATCTCGGGCGACCTGAGCGGCTGGAACAGCGAGGCGGTGCAACACGCGCATGTCCGCAGCAACGGCAGCCGGCGCGAGATCACGGTGCTGGTGGAAGGCATCCGCTGCGCTGCATGCAGCTGGCTGATCGAACACGCGATGCTGCGCGAGCCCGGTATCTGCGCAGTCCAGGTCAACCCCGCGACCGCGCGCGCCACCTTCAGCTGGGACGTACAACAGACCGCACTGGTCGAGGTGCTCGGTGCATTGCAGCGACTGGGCTACGTGCCGCACCTGCCCGGGGCCGAGGGCGACGCGGCGGCTGTTGCACAACGCCGCACAGCGCTCAAGCGACTGCTGGTCGCCGGTCTTGGCATGATGCAGGGCATGATGTTCGCCGAGGCGCTGTACTTCGGCGATGGCGGCGGCATGGATCTGGCCACCCGCGATTTCTTCCGCTGGATCGGACTGCTGGTGAGCACGCCGGTGGTGTTCTATTCCGGCTGGCCGTTCCTGCGTGGTGCGTGGCTGGAATGGCGCCTGCGCCAACCGGGCATGGACCTGCTGGTGTCGACTGCGGTGCTGCTCGCATGGTTCGCAAGCGTGGTCGAGACCTTGCGCGGCGGTCCGGCGGTGTATTTCGATTCGGCGCTGATGTTCGTGTTCCTGCTGCTGGCGACGCGTTTTCTCGAGCAGTCCGCGCGCGAGCGCGCGAATGCGGCAGTCGACGTGCTGGCCCGCGCGCAGCCGCAGTCGGCGCGGCGCGTGCAGGGCGATGCAGTGATCGACGTGCCGGTGCACGCGCTGGCCACGGGCGACATCATTCGGGTGCGCCCCGGCGAAGCGGTGGCAGCCGATGGCGTGCTGCGTTCGCAGCTCGGCGCCTTTGGCGAAGCCCTGCTCACGGGCGAGTCGCGTCCGGTTCAGCGCAGCATCGGCGCGCCGGTGCTCGCAGGAAGCCTGTGCCTGGACACGGCGGTGGATGTCGAGGTGACCCGCGTGGGCTGCGAGACGACGCTGGCCCAGATGGTGCGTCTGGTCGAACGCGCGCAGGCCGCGCGCCCGCGCGCAGCGCGCATCGCCGACCTGATCGCATCGCGATTCGTGATCGTGCTGTTCGCGGCAACCGTGGCGATCAGCATCGCATGGCTGCTGGTGGAGCCATCGCGGGCGCTGCCGATTGCGCTGGCGGTGCTGGCCGTGAGCTGTCCGTGTGCGCTGTCGCTGGCGGTGCCTGCGGGTCTGGCGGCAACCCACGCGCGACTTGCGCGCGAGGGCATCCTGGTCGTGCAGCCAGACGCGCTGGAGACCCTCGCGCGCGTCGATCGCATCGTGCTCGACAAGACCGGGACGCTGAGCAGCGGACAGATGGCGGTTGCCGGCGTTCAAATGCAGCGTGGCTTTCCGCGCGCCCGCGCGCTGGCGATCGCCGCAGCACTCGAGCGCGACAGCCTGCACCCGCTGGCCAGCGCGTTCCGCCCGTTTGCCGACGACGCCGTCAGCGCCGAATCGCTGCACACGATCGCCGGTGTCGGCGTACACGGACGCATCGGCGATAGCGTCTGGCGGCTCGGCAGCGCTGCGTTCACGCAGGCCGAGGCAGCGGCCGATCTCGATGCGGTGTATCTGTCCGACGAACACGGCGTAGTGGCGCAGTTTGCGATTGCCGACAGCCTGCGCGAAGACGCGGTGCAGGCCTGCGCTGCGCTGCGCGCGATGGGGATCCGGATCGAGATCCTGTCCGGCGATGTCGCGCCGGTGGTAGCACAGGTCGCCGCAACCCTCGGCGTGGATCGCTGGCGCGCGCGGCAGACGCCGCAGGCCAAGCTCGATGCGGTGCGCGCGATGCAGGACGAAGGTGCGGTGGTCGCCATGGTCGGCGATGGCATCAACGATGCGGCCGTGCTCGCTGGCGCCCAGGTCTCGATCGCGATGGCCGAGGGCGCGCCACTTGCGCACGCAGCCGCTGACGTCGTGCTGGCCACCCCGCGCCTGCTCGCGCTGCCGAGTCTGTTCGGTGCCGCCCGCGATGCCCGCCGCATCACGCGGCAGAACCTGCGCTGGGCGATCGCCTACAACGCGGTCGGCCTGCTGCTGGCCGCGTTCGGCTGGGTGCCGCCGTGGGCCGCGGCGATCGGCATGTCGATCTCTTCGCTGGCGGTGACGCTCAATGCCCTGCGACTCGCGCTGCCGGCAGGCAATCGCGTCGCCGCGCAAGTTCCAGCGCAAGCGCCGCTCGTCGCACAGGTCGCGCCATGAGCAGCCTGCTGATCCTGGTGCCGATCAGTCTGCTGCTGGTCGGGCTCGCCGTATGGGCCTTCTTCTGGGCCACCAACAACGGGCAGTTCGACGATCTGGACACGCCTGCGGTGTCGGCCATCCTCGACGACGAGCACGATCGCGCTACCGCTGCAGACAAGCACGCGCCACCGTGAGCGCGCTGCTGCTGTCGATGTTGCTCGCAGCACTGGTCGCCGGCATGGCCGGCAGCACGCACTGTCTGGCGATGTGCGGCGGCATCGTGGGTGCGCTGGGCCTGAGCTCGCGCGCGGCTGCCGAGCGCAGCGGACGCACGCTTGCCTATCCGCTGGCCTACAACGTGGGCCGCATCAGCAGCTACACCATCGCCGGCGCGATCGTCGGCGGTGTTGGAGCCGGCATGGGCAGCCTCGCTGGCGGCGAGAAATTGCGCTTCGCATTGCAACTGGCTGCCGGCGCCATGCTGTTGCTGCTCGGGCTGCGCCTGATCGCCAATCGCCGCGGCTTTGCGTGGATGGACGCGATCGGTGCGCGCCTGTGGCGACGGCTGGCCCCACTGCTGCGCCACCTGCTGCCGATCAACTCGCTGCCGCGTGCGCTGGCTGCGGGCATGCTGTGGGGTTGGCTTCCCTGCGGCATGGCCTATGGCCTGCTCAGCGTCGCCTGGCTGAGCGCCGATCCGCTGCACGGTGCCGGCATCATGGCCGCATTCGGAATCGGCACCCTGCCGGCGCTGATGGCGGCCGCAGGCGCTGCCGTGCGCATCGGCACCCTGGCCACCTCACCGGGATGGCGCACGGCCTCTGGCGCGTTCATCGCGGCCGCAGGCGCGCTGACCTTGAGTGCGCACTGGTTACTGCCCGGCGGCGGTCATGGCAGCCAGTGGCTGGACGCGCTGATCGCGGCCTGTTTGCCGGGGCACATGGCGGGCTAGCCCGCATCGCACCTGCAGCCACGCTTGGCGCTCAGCCGTGACGTGCTGATGCGGTGCCGACCGCCGCACCCCTGTCGCCATCCTGGGACTCGCCGCACATCTCTTCGAGTTTGGCCAGATCGAGGATGCGCACGGTCTTGCGATGCACTTCAAGCACCCCGGCGGACTGCATCCTGGTGAACAGACGGCTGACGGTTTCCACCACCAGCCCGAGGTAGTTGGCCAGTTCGTAGCGCGACATGCCGAGGGTCAGCGCCTGCGGATCGCGCTGCAAGCGGCGATAGCGCTCCGACAGGCTCTTCAAAAAGATCGCCAGCCGCTCTTGCGCATGGCGGCGTCCCATCATCACCAGGTGTTCGTGGTCGCGGTGCACCTCGCGGCTGATCACACGCATCAGCTGCCGCTGTAGATCGGGCAACTGGGCTGCAATCTGCGTCAGCTTCTGGTACGGCACTTCGCAAACCGTTGAGCGTTCCAGCGCCTCGACCGCGCACTGGTGCTGGTCGGTGCTCAACCCGTCGAAGCCGAGAATCTCGCCGGGCAGATGGTAGCCGAGCACCTGGATGTCGCCGTGCTCATTGGTGGTGAACGACTTGAACGATCCCGAGCGCACCACGTACAGCGCGGTAAACGGCGCTTGATTGCGGAATACCGCCTGCCCGCGGTTGAGCGGGCGGCGCGCTTGCAGGATTTCGTCGAGCCTCAGCAGTGCATCGCCGCCAATCGCAGCCGGCAGGCAAAGATAGTTCAACCCGCACGCAGCACACGATTTGCGCAAGCTGGTGAGATCGACCACGGCATGGATGTCGGCACTCATGGGCGGCCCGGTCCTGGTCGTAGAGGGCTAATGTAACTCCCTTTGGCGATCGGGCGTTGGTCTGGCGGCGAACACAGCGGCGGTCAGCCTTGATTTTATCGGCCCGGCATCTTTCCGGCGAGGATCTGCACGCCCCGGCCGGCCATCGTAGAATTGTCACATCCACACCCACGAAACCGGATCGCCCCTATGCGCCGCCTGCTTGCCCTGCTGTTGCTCGCCGTAGCACCCCTCGCGCAGGCCCAGATCGACACCAGCTACTCGGGTCTGTGGATCAATCCCGACCAGAGCGGCCATGGGCTGGAGGTCACCTTCCTCGACCAGAACACCGCGACCCTGACCTGGTTCGTCTACGACAACCTTGGCAATCCGCTGCACCTGGTTGGCGCAGGCAGCGTCAGTGGCAATCGCCTGACCGTGCCGGTGAGCATCAATCGCGGCATGCGCTTCGGCAGTTTCCTGTCGGCCGATCTGCAGCAGGCGGCGTGGGGCAACCTGAGCATCACGTTCACCGACTGCAACACGGCGCGACTGGAATGGACCTCGAGCTTTACCCTCGCCGGCTTTGCCTTCGGCAACGGCAGCATGCCGCTGAGCCGGGTGACGGCCGTTGGCGGCCTGCCCTGCGGCCGACGCCGTGCGAGCGGGACCTACAGCGGCATCGTGCGCGCGAACGGGGTGCAGCAGGGCGTGCAGGTCACCGCCATCCTCGACCAGAGCGGTCGCGCCGCACTGCTCGGCTCCGGACAGTCGATCATGTACCTCGGCACCTACACCACCACCGGCAATACCCTCGCACTGCAGGCACAGGCGATCGCCGCGCTGGGCTACACGTTTCCCAACGGCAGCACCACGCAGTCGTTCACCGGCAGCGGCAATTTCGTCGACGGCGACTTCATGTTCGGCAACTACACCAGCCCGGTCGATTCCGGTATCTACACGGGCACCGCCACCCCCGGATATCGGCGCGGTGCGAGCCTGGCCGCCATTGCGGGCCGCTACACCGGCACGGCGCGAATCAGCCGCTCGCTCACGCTGCAGATCTCGACTACCGGCGCGATCAGCGGCAGCGACAATGGCGGCTGCCAGTACGCCGGCACCGTCACCATTCCCGACCCGCTATGGGCCGTCTACAACGTCAGCATCACGCTCAGCGCGTGCGGCACCGCCAACGGTACCTATGCCGGCCCTGCCACCATCCAGGACGACGCCATCTTCGGCGACAACAAGCTGCTGGCGATCGGCGCGACCAACAACACCACAGCACTGTTGCTGTTCATCACCCGCAGCTGATCCGGGCTGGCGCGCGACCGGTGCGAATGCATCGGGCGCGCGTGGGGCGCGCCGCCACCGACCGTCGTTTCCGCGCGCGGCCGCGCGAAGGCGCGCGCCCGCTGGTCGCCCCAGCGCGCGCCAGCCGACCCCGCGGGCGGGGTGGTGGTGGTGGTCGACGACGATCATCGGTGCGATCGCGACGACGATGGTCAACGCCATGCTCAGAGTGGCGCGTCGAAGACCCGCCGTTCGGCTGGCGTGGCATTCCATGTTCGTGAAAAGAACAAGGAAAAACAAGAAGGAAAACCGAGGACAAGCAACAAACACACAAACTTACGGACAGGCATCAGCAGGTCGCAAACGGGGTCTGCGCCTCGAGCTTCCAGCCATCGACACAACCCACGACGCTGCAGCCCGCCGCCACCACGCAGGTCGGCTGAAAGCAATCCGATGGTTGGCTGCGCGCGCGGGTCCATTGCGGCTGCGGCGACGCTATCCTTGGCGACGGACTCTGAAACCCGCGAGAGCATCTCGATGAGCGAGACATCCCTGCCGACCGTGATCATCACCGGCGCATCCTGCGGTGTAGGGCGCTACGCCGCGCAGGCTCTGGCGCGCGGCGACTGGTTCGTGATCATGGCCTGCCGCGATCTGGACAAGGCCGCTGCCGCTGCGCGCACGCTGGGCATCCCGCCCGATCGCCATGCGCTGGCGCAGATCGACTTGGGCGTGCAGGCGAGCGTGCGCGCCTTCGTCGATCACTTCCACGCCAGCGGGCGTCCGTTGCATGCGCTGGTGAACAATGCCGCGGTCTACCTGCCGCGGCTGAAGGCGCCGCGCCGATCGCCCGAGGGCTTCGAGATCAGCGTGGCGACCAATCATTTTGGTCACTTCCTGCTCAGTCGCCTGAAGTTGCCTGCGCTGCAAAAAGCGGCCAGTCCTGCGCGGCGTCTGGTCACGCTGGGCACCGTCACTGCCAACTCGGAAGAGTTCGGCGGCAAGGTGCCGATTCCGGCGCCGGCCGATCTGGGCGAC
The DNA here is from genome assembly GCA_038249585.1 of Lysobacterales bacterium. Lineage (GTDB taxonomy): Bacteria > Pseudomonadota > Gammaproteobacteria > Xanthomonadales > Ahniellaceae > UBA4656. The sequence goes on from JBBSDI010000022.1 coordinate 12,457, forward strand.
CTGCAGGGCATGGAGGCCGGCTTCAAGGACCCGGTGGCGATGATCGATGGCAAGCCATTCAAGCCCGGCAAGGCGTACAAGGACAGCAAGTTGTGCAACATGATCATCAGCCGCGAGCTGCATCGTCGCTACCACGACAGCACCGGCATCGTGGTCAACACGCTGTATCCGGGCTGCGTGGCCGACACCGCATTGTTCCGCGACACGCCGAAGGCGTTCCAGACCATCTTCCCGTGGTTCCAGAAAAACATCACCAAGGGCTTCGTGACCCAGACGCTGGCCGGCGAACGCGTGGCGCAGGTGGTGGCCGACCCCGGGTTCGCCAAGTCCGGTGTGCACTGGAGTTGGGGCAACCGCCAGCGCGAAGGGCGTGAGCCCTTCGCCCAGCCGCTGTCGGCCAAGGCCAACGACAACACGCGTGCGAGCCGCCTGTGGGCGCTGAGCGAACGGTTCGTCGGACTGGCGTAAGGCAACCCGATTGGCAGCCGGCAGTCGCGCGGCCATCCTCCATCGCGCATCACCACGCCTCTTGATCGGATCGACATACACACCATGAATGCCCAGGCTATCGTTTTCGAAGCACCCGGATCGGTTTCGCTGCGCCCGTTGGAACTGCGCCCGATGGGTGCGGCCGATGTCGAAGTGGAAGTCGCCTTCACCGGCATCAGCACCGGCACCGAGCGCCTGCTGTACGACGGCACCATGCCGCCGTTCCCGGGCCTGGCCTATCCGCTGGTGCCCGGCTACGAGACCGTCGGCACCGTGGTCCGTGCCGGCCCCGAGGCGCACGCAGTCGCGGTCGGCGACAGCGTATTCGTGCCGGGCTCGTATTCGTTCATCGGCGCGCACAACATCTTCGGCGGCGCCGGTGCGCGTCTGGTGGTGCCGCACGACCGCGCGGTGAAAGTCGATCCCGCACTCGGGCCGAAGGCAATCCTGCTGGCGCTGGCGGCGACCTCGTACCACACGTTCTCGCTCGGCGGTCTGCGCGAGCCGATCATCTATCCCGACCTGATCGTCGGCCACGGCACCATGGGCCGGCTGCTCGCGCGGCTCGTACTCGCGGCCGGTCAGCCCGCACCAGTGGTGTGGGAAACCCAGCAACTGCGCCGCAGCGGCAGCCACGGCTACCCGGTGATCCATCCGGATGAGGACTCGCGCAAGGACTATCGCGCGATCTACGAGGTCAGCGGCGATTCGAGCCTGCTCAACCGCCTGATCGCGCGCATCGCGCCGGGCGGCGAAGTGGTGCTGGCCGGTTTCTACAAGCAGGAACTGAGCTTCGCCTTCGCGCCGGCCTTCATGCGCGAAGTACAGATCCGGGTCGCGGCGCAGTGGAACAAGGGCGACCTGCAGGCGGTCACCGATCTCATGCACGCCGGCAGCCTGTCGCTGGACGACTTGATCACCCACACCCAGACGCCGGCCACCGCGCGCGAGGCCTATGCGCTGGCGTTCAGCGATCCGCTGTGCTTGAAGATGATCCTCGACTGGCGCGGCTGAATCGGGTTGGCGGCAGCAGCTGAAGCGCGGCTATTCGCTGCGTGAGATGGACTGCCATGCACTGCGCTCGCGACAGGCCGACCGCGATTCATTGCGCTGGAAATCCGGGTCGATCCTCGACAGCCAGGCAAGCAAGTCGCTAGACATGCAGGCCGTAGCGCTTGATGAATCGCGAGTACACGGTGCCGGTGGGCTTGGCATCGCGGTAACCGGGCATCAGCTCGCGCCCACCGATCAGGCCGTAGCGCTTGAGCACCTGCGTGTAGACGCTGTCCTGCGACGCCGGCCGCGAGGGCGAGGATGTCACGCCCGCGAGGCCGTAGCGCTTGATGAATCGCGCGAAGGCCGAGCGCTCGCGTGGCCGTTGGCGGAGCGCTGGCGTGTTCGTGGCCTGCAGCCCATCGTGCCCGATGGGGCGCTCGGATACGGCGTTCGCCGGCGCGGCGGCCGCGCCGGGATGGCGGGCTCTGCGTGCTTTCTTGACCAGCAGCGGGGTGCCCAGCAGGTCGGACAGGAAGCGCGTGCGTTCATTGCGCTGCACGGGCTCAGCGATGGGCCCGAAAGACCGCAGCAAGGTCTCGCATTCGAGCGCGCGGCCGAACGGCGCATGCACCACCACTATCGAGCGACCGGCGTCGAGCTCGGTCTCGTAGCGCCCGCCATGCGCCTTGTACACGCCAGCCCGCCAAAGTGCGGCGGCGCTGCCAGGCGTGTTTCGATCGAGCAGCTCGATGCTGGAGAATCCCCTGGCTGCAAGCGCCTCGAAGGCTGCTGCGGCGATCGGGCTTTCGAAAATACGAACGATGGGCATGCTCATGTTTCCTCCGCGTGCGTGGTTGGCGGATGGAGGTTGCCACAAGGCGCGGCCGGGAGGCAATCGACTGCCGCACGCTGGCGTGGACGGGCGCACAAGGGCGAACAAGGAGGAGCGAGCAAGGAGCGAACAAGGACCGGCATCAATCGGCCACAGCCGCGGAATGTCCCAGCCCAGCCATCCAGGGGGAGGGAGCAAAAGCGCGCCGTCGCCAGGAAACGGAGGATGCGAAACGTTCGGCGAAAACGGCGAACAAAGGGACCGGCGGACAAGGACCACCGTTTGGTTCCACCTCGCCCGGCCTCCCATTCACCCAGCCGCTTGCTCAGCCGTTCGTCGCATGCGAGCATTCGGGCAGGCGTAGACTCGCCACCTGCGCGCGTCGGATTGCTGCGCGCGCGTACCCTCGCGGAGGCGTCATCTGCCATGCAAGCGCGTGATCTTGCAATTCCTACCCTGCCGGGTCGGTCGCTGCACGCCACGATGGCCTTCTACGCGACGCTCGGGTTCTCCGGGGAAATCGTCGGCGAGGGCGATTCTTACCTGATCGTCACCCGCGGTGAGGTGGAGCTGCATTTCTTCGCGCATCCGGAGCTGCAGCCGGCCACCTCGCACGCCGGCTGCTACATCCGGGTAGCAGACGTGACCTCGTTGCACCGCGCGTTCGTCGGAGCGGGCCTGCCGCGGCACGGCATCCCGCGCATGGACCCGCTGGGCGACAAGCCCTGGGGCATGCGCGAGTTCGCGGTGGTGGATGCCGACGGCAACCTGCTGCGCATCGGGCAGGTAATCTGAGCGCGCGCTGAGTGCTTTCGCGGGTCTGCCGGCCGGCGAATAAAGCCGTGCAGCGCACAGGCGAACAAGAGCAGGCATCGAGTCACCTTCGCCTTCATCAACCGATACCCGGAACGAGTGAATGATGCCTGCCCCGTTCACCGGTCCCGCATGCTGATCCGGCAGAACGCTCATGCCTTGGTAGACTCACCGCGATGCGAATAGCCAAGCACCATCCAACGCTGCGCACATCGCTGGCCGGCGCGCTGTTAGTGGCCGTCTCCGCGGCGCATTGCCAGGACGCCGCCGCGTTCCGCTTCGGTGACCTCGATCTGCGCGATCCGCACGTGTTCGTCGATCTTTTCGGCTGCCGAGACGTTACCGACACCGCGCTGGGCGGCTTCTCGGTCAATGGCGCGCTGCAGACCCGCATCCAGACAGACACGGATGCGGATGGACTGCTGGATCTCTCCTACGTGGTCGAGTTCCTCCCGCTCGACATCGCGCAGCCCACCAACCTGATCGATTTCGGGCTTGCCAACTGCACCGCCCCGCTGGCGACTACCGCGTGCACCGAGGTCGTCGTGTCTGCGCTCGCGGGCGACGCGACGCTCGCGACCAACGCGACCTGCTCCGCACCATTACCGGGCACGACGCGGCCTTATGTGCCCGCGATCGCCAGCGCCACCGCGCCGTGCTTCGTGAGCCCGGTGGGCAGCGTCAGCCTCGACCTCGGCGGCATCCCGGTCACGCTGCAGCAGGCCACGCTGGCTGCGAGTTTCGTCGGCACACCACCGGCAAGCCTCGCCAATGGCCTGCTGCGCGGCTTCATCTCCGAGACCGACGCCAACGCGATCATCCTGCCCGCCAACCTGCCCGTCATCGGCGGACGGCCGCTGTCGGCATTGCTGCCCGGCGGCACCGGAAATTGCGCGGCGTTCAGCGACAAGGACGTTCTGGATGGCGTCACCGGCTGGTGGTTCTACCTCAATTTCCCGGCCACCCGCGTGCCACGAACCGACGTGTTTACCGCAGGTTTCGCCGATGGCTTCGAGCCGCGCTGAGCCGTTCAGGCTGCGGCGCGGGCAAGTCGCGCGGACGACGGCGAACAAGGACAGGAATCACCGAGGCTTTGCGGTCACCGATCGGTGCCCAAGATCATTCCTGTCCAGTTCAGTGCCGGGCCCAAGCGCGCATCCTGGAGCGGGCTTGTGATGGCCCGGCGCCTGTGATGCACTCCGCGACGTGCGTGATTGCGCGTGGCGCACGATGCTGCGTCTTGGCCTGCGCAATTCCGGGAGGATCGTCAATGCGCAACATCTGGATGGTTCTGCTGGGCAGCCTATGCATCGGATGGGGGCAAGAGCCTTCAGCATGCAACCTGCATGCACCTTCGCACCCGATTGCCGCCGGCACCAAGTCCGACGCCAAGACCAGCCTAGGCTTCACCGACCGCGGCCGCGAGTACTGGGTGGGCCCCGCGCAGAACGGCACCTGGTTCGACCCGGTACGCAATGGCGAAGGGTGGGTGCTGCAGATCCTCGACGACGGCAGCGCGGTGTTCCTCTGGTACACCTACCGACCCGAGGGTGGCCAGGCGTGGATCATTGGTCAGGGCGGAACTGTCACCCGCAATACCATCACCTTCGAGCAGACCTACACCACGCGCGGTGCGCGCTTCGGTGCGGCGTTCAATCCGTCCGATGTCGTGCTTGAGCCCTGGGGTCGGGTGAGCTTCACCTTCGACAACTGCGACAGCGGCAGCGTCGATTATCGTGGGCCCGAGGGCTGGGGCGCTGCGCGGCGCGCGCTGACCCGGCTCACACGCGTTGCCGAGCAACGCTGCGACGGCGTGCGCGCGCTCACCACACGCGGCGCGCGCGCGCCGGCCGGCCTGCGCCAGATCAGCGGCGCCTGGTTCGATCCTGCACGCAGTGGCGAGGGTTGGACATTCGAAGAACTCGGCGATGGCCAGGTCGCCACAACCTGGTTTACCTACGACGCACAGGGTCGCCAGGCCTGGATGTTCGGCGTGGGCCGTCGCGAGGGATCGCAGGTGCAGGTCGCGCAGGTCCTCCGCTCGCAGGGCGCACGTTTCGGCGCGGCATTCGATCCAACCGCAGTGACCAGCAGCCCTTGGGGCAGCCTGGTGTTCGAACTTGCCAACTGTGCCGGCGGCCGTGCGGAGTACGCGGCGAGCGCCGCAGGCTTCGACAACGGGCAACTGGGTCTTGGGCGATTGACGCGATTGGCAAGCATGGCTTGCCTGGACACGTTCGCTCCCGCGAGCGTGCAGGGGGCGTGGCAGCGCAGCGCAAATCTCGCCGCAGCCGAATCCGAAGTCAGCGCCGCCATGCTCGGGATACAGGCCTTCGTGGTCGGAGGATTCCGCGAGCGGGCCACGTTCCAGCGCTACGACCTTGGCAGCGGCGCGGCCGTGCGCCTGCGCGACCTGCCCAGCGGGCGCGACCACACGATGAGCCTCGCCACGCCGGGCAAGGTATGGGTTTTCGGCGGCTACGCGTCGAGCGCCGACAACGCCTATCGCTACGATATCGCCACCGATAGCTGGCAGACCTTTGGCGGTTTTCCGGGCGCGGTTGCCAGTGGCGCGGCGCTGCTCAACGGCCGCATGTATGTGGGCGACGCGGGCGGGCAGTTGTTGGAGATCGACCCGCTCACGCTCGACTTTCGCACGATCGCGGCCGGCGACAGCGTGCCACGCGACCACTCGCAGCTCGTGGCCTACCTCGGTGAACTATGGATGCTGGGTGGCCGTATGGAATCGCTGACCGAGAGCCGCGTGTCGATCTACGACCCGGGCAGCGGGCGTTGGCGTGCGGCGCCACCGATGAACATCGCACGTGCCGGCTTCGCGGCCGCAGTAGTCGCCGACCAGCTTCACGTCGCTGGCGGCGAGGTGCTGCGCCAAACCGCGCCCGCGATCACGCTGGGACAGTTCGAGGTGCTCGCCGCGGGCGCCGATGCATGGAGCCCGGGCCCGATCCTGCCGGTTCCCGTGCACGGCGTTGCGGGCGCGACGTCTGGCGGGCGCTTTCGGCTGCTCGGCGGATCGACGCTCGCAGGCGGTGCGCGCAACGGTGGCGAGGTCCAGGTTTTCGTGCCGACGCCGTGATTGGCGCTGCCCCGACACTTTCCCGAGCCAGTCGCCGGCCGTGGTCGCAGCCCTGATCTTCGAGCACGATGGAGTGGTGATGCGCGAGGATCCCGACGACCGGGATTCGATCAGCGCGCGGCTACGATTCGCGCCGGGCGGTCTCCGGGCAGTCTGAAGCAGCGCGCCCGACTACTCGCCGCAGAGGCGCAGCGAAATCCCGCGCGAGGCGATCAATCGGGCGGTGCATTCGCGCAAGTGCAAGGGAGCGGTCGTCGATCGCGCCACTGACGGCGGCCAGTCCGGCGCGCGCGCGACGAACGGCACCGGCCTGATTCCGGGCATCTGGGCCGCACGCTCGATGCCGGGCCTTTTTCACGCGCATCGTTCGCACCACTGGTGCGCACTGGTAGCCGCAGCGCTCCGGATCGAAGTTTCTCGCCGATGTTTCAAGGGCGGTGGTGATTTTTCGTGCGTCGGTCGCCAACTCGCCGACGGATCGCCACGGCCGCGCAGCGGGGTCAGGCGGTCCGGCGCGCGGCGACGAACGAGCGCACCATCAGTGCCAGCAACCCGCCGCAGAGCACGAGCATCCCGACGTTGACCGTCAGCGCGAGTGGACTCATCTGCGCGGCCCGGATGCCGAGCGTCGCGGCCGGGGCCAGAGCGCCGAGCAGCGCGACGACGGCAGCACCGTGCATCAAGTGCCGCCGCCCGCCGTCGAAGGACAGCGCGAGGCCGGCGAGGACCGCGAGCACGAGTCCGACGTAGGCCGGCAGTAGCGCCGTCCGGCTACTGGACACGAGGAACGCGCCGACGCCGAGGGCGATCAGCAGCGCGGCGAACACGAGCGTCGGCTTCGGCATTGGCAAACTCCACAGGGTGATAAACGGCGGCAGGATGCGCGGCGGCGATCAGCCGTCACACCAGAAAGTGTAACGCACTGCATGGCCGAAGTTCCCGCAGCGCGTCGTCACGATTCCGCCACCTTCGGCACCGGCATCGGCCATTGGCGCAGGTAATCAGAAACTGTTGGATCGGTGAAGGGGACCGGTGAACGGAACAGGCATCATTCTGGATTTCGATCGGTGAAAGCAAAGGCCAGTTTCGCCCCGACATTGTTCGCCTGCCTGTTCACCGTTCCGTTCGGCGTGCATGGGTGAGGGCCATTGTTCGTCGCGCGGAGCGACTCGTGGCGCGTCCTCGGCTAGCGTCCCTCCGCCTCGAAGCGCTCCACGTCGGCCAGCGCCAGTTCGGCGCGCCGCACGCTCTGGCC
>JBBSDI010000023.1:0-19805 GCA_038249585.1 Lysobacterales bacterium
GCGCGGTTTCAGCCGCAGCACCCATCGCGGCGAGTGGCAGGAACTGCACGCGTCGCGGGCCGGCGTCCTGGCAGGCGCCGATCAGCAGATGGGTCTTGCCGCAGCCTTCCGGGCCGGACAGATACACCCACGGTGCGCCGGGCTCGTGCACGGCCGCGCGCAGTGCAGCGACCGCGCCGAGATTATCGCCCGCGTAGTAGCTGTCGAGCCGCTGGTGCGCTGGAAAGTGCAGGCCGAGCGGAAGCTGCGGTGTGCTCACGGCGTTTGCCGAGGCCCGGCACTGGTGCTGGCAGCGGGCGGGGTTTGCGCGCTGGGCGATGCCGCTTCGGGCGGCGCGGCCGCACTGGCTGCCGCACCCGCATCCGCCGCACCATACAGCGCGCTGACCATATAGCGCTCATGCGCCCAGCGCACTACCACCATCAGCACTGCAGCTACCGGCAGTGCGAGCAGCACGCCGAGAAACCCGAACAGCTGCCCGCCGGCGAGGATGGCGAAGATCACCGCCACCGGATGCAGGCCGACGCGATCGCCGACCAGCCACGGGGTGAGCACGAAACCTTCGAGCATCTGGCCGACAATGAACACCAGCAGCACCATGCCCGGATGGAACCAGTCCTGGAACTGCACGGCGGCGGCGATCAGCGCGGCACCGCCGCCGATCACGATGCCCAGATAAGGCACAAAGCCGACGATGCCGGCGAGCAAACCGATCAGCACTGCCAGGTCCAGTCCGACCAGCATCAGGCCGCCGGTATAGATCAAGCCCAGCGCCAGCATCACGCTGAGCTGCCCGCGCAGGAAAGCCCCCAGCACCACATCGGAGTCGGCAGCCATGCGGCTGATGGTGGGTTCCAATGCGCGCGGCAGCAATTCACGCAGGCGCTGCAACATCACGTCCCAGTCGCGCAGGAAGTAGAACGTCACTACCGGAATCAGGGCCAGCGTGCCGATAAATCCGACGATTGCCAGACCCGACTTGGAAACCGATGCAACGATGGTCGCGGCAACGCCGCCGGCCTGCTGCCAGTGCGCGCGCAGCGCGTCGATGATCTGCTGCGGGTTGAGCTGGTCGAGCGAATAGCCGGTGCGTTGCTGCACCCACGGCAGCACCACGCCGTTGACCCACGCGACGACCTGCGGCAGCTTGTCGATCAGGCCCGATATCTGCCGCTCCAGCAGCGGCACCAGCACGATCACCACCAGCACCACCGCAAGGGTCATCGCGCTGAACACCACGATCACCGCGCTGGTGCGCGACAGCCGCGCGCGCTCGAGTCGATCGACGAGCGGATCGCCGAGATAGGCGAACAGCGCCGAGACCGCGAATGGTGTGAGCACCGGCGACAGCCAGTACACCAGGACTGACAGCACCACGATCGCGGCCAACAGTTGCCACTTCTGCGTATCGCTCACGTGCGTTTCCCGTTTTTCCATTCGCGGCGCGCTCTTGCGCCCCAGGTCACAACATAGTGCAGCCCGCTGGCGATCGTAAGCGCAGCGACGCCGATGACAGCCCCGGCCAACGTGCCCTCAGGCAGCCCGACCACGTGCAGACCGTCGACGAGCGCCAGCAGTACCAACACGATCTGGAACAGCGTAGTGAGCTTCGACAATCGACTGGGCGATGCAACCAGTGCACCGACCAGGTGATGATAGGCCACCGCGCCCGCCACGATCACCACATCGCGCGCCAGCACCACGCCGACCAGCCACCACGGCAAGGCTTCGACCACGCCCAGCGACAAAAAACACGCCAGCAGCAACAGCTTGTCGGCCAGCGGATCGATGATTGCGCCGAGTCGGCTTTCCCAGCCATAGCGCTTGGCCAGCAGGCCATCGATGGCGTCCGAGGCGCCAGCGATGATTGCGAGCAGCAAGGCGCTGGAATAATCGCCGCGCAGGATCGTCCACGCCAGCGGTGCCGCCAGCGCCATGCGCAACAGCGTGATCGCGTTGGGTAGCCAGGACAGGCGCATCCGGAGCCCGTCGTCAGTCAACAGGCGGCTAGTCTAGCGGACCAGCCGCAGCCCGATACGACGTTCGTCGGCCAATGCGCCATCGTCGAAGACAAGCACGCCGCCCACCGTCAGCACCTGGCGCAGGCGCGCAGGGGTGACGTTAAGGGTTGCCGCCAGGGTCAGGGTGGTGCCCTCCGCGCCAGTGGTCGCGAACGCAGACAACACCGACAATCCGGCCAGATAGGCCTGCACGCGAGCAAAGTCCTCGGCGCTGTTGACGCCAGCGATGTTGATCACATAGTCGCCCACCACGCGCTCGACCGCCGCCACCGCGTAACGCTGCGCGAGCCGGTCGGCCAGGCCGCTGACAGCCGCCACCAGTGCGGCGTTGGCGTCGGCGTAGTTGCCCGACCAGTCGTCGCTGCGGGCACCATCGGCAAGGCTGAATCGGCCACTCCAGCTGGCGCCGGAACGCGCCAGGCGCACCACCAGCGCGATCGGTGTGCCATAGCGCGAGGAGGCCGCATAAGCCGCCGAAGAAGGCCCGCTCCACAGGGTGTCGGCATCGACGCGCGCGATGTCTTTGGCGTCCATGGTCGGCAACTGGATGCTGATTCCGCGCTCGCGCGCGTGGCGGCTGAGCGCATCGAGCGCTGACACCTGCGCGGCACTGGCGATGCGCCGCGTGCTGCCGTCGTCGATCACCAACCACAGCAGGGTGCGTGGGCGCTCAGCCCATACCGAACGACCGATCGCGGCCAGCGCGGCTGCGAGCTGCACCGGATCGAAGCGCGCCTGCAGATACTCGCGCACCACCGGTGCACTGCCGCTGCTGGCTTCCACTTCCTGCCGGTAGCCGAAGTTCTGCACCCATTGCGGCGCCTTGTCGAGCAGTGGTGCAAGCCGCGAGTCGCCGGTCAGGGTGGAATCACCCGATGCGCGGACCAGCGCGGAGACCAGCGCGGCACGCAGCGCACGCGCACGCTCCGCCTCGTCCTGCGAGGCCACCGGTGCTGTGCCCGTGTACAGGTCTGCGACTTCGGCATGTGCGCATGCCATGGCCAGCAGCGCCAGCAGGAACAGCGCAGGACCGCGAGTGATGGAGTGAACGGGCGGCATGCGGACAGGCTCGGCTCGTTGTCGGGAACCCACATGGTGCCGCGAACCTACCCACGGCGTCCATGTGCAGCGCTGGTATCATGCCGAGCTTCCGCACGTGCACTCAGGTGGTCACCGTGAGCAGTTCCCACCCCGCCGGCGGTTCCGGCCTGACCTACCGCGACGCCGGCGTGGACATCGACGCCGGCGAGGCGGTGGTGGAGCGGATAAAACCGCTGGTCGCGCGCACCTTTCGGCCCGAGGTGATGGCCGGTCTCGGCGGCTTCGGTGCGCTGTTCGCGCTGGGAAACAAGTACACCGACCCGGTGCTGGTCTCCGGCACCGACGGCGTGGGCACCAAACTCAAGCTCGCCCAGCAGCTCGACCGTCACGACAGCATCGGCATCGACCTGGTCGGCATGTGCGTCAACGACGTGCTGGTGCAGGGCGCCGAGCCGCTGTTCTTCCTCGACTACTTCGCCACCGGCAAGTTGAACGTCGACACCGCGACCGCGGTGATCGGCGGCATCGCGCGCGGTTGCGAGCTGGCCGGTTGCGCACTGATCGGCGGCGAGACCGCCGAGATGCCCGACATGTATGCGCCGGGCGAATACGATCTTGCGGGATTCTGCGTGGGCGGGGTCGAACGCGCCGCGCTGATCGACGAATCGCGGGTGGCGGCGGGCGATGTGATCATCGGCATCGATTCCAGCGGGCCGCATTCGAACGGCTATTCGCTGATCCGGCGCATTCTTGCGATCAGCCGCGCCGACCTGGCCATGCCGGTGGGCGGCGTGGCGCTCGCCGATGCGCTGATGGCGCCCACTGCAATCTATGTGAAACCGATCCTGGCCCTGCTGGCGGTGCTGCGGGTTTCGGGAATGGCGCACATCACCGGCGGCGGCTTGACCGAAAACATCATCCGCGTGGTGCCGCAAACGCTCGGCGTTGCAATCGATGCGTCCGCCATCAAGCTGCCGCCGGTGTTCGGCTGGCTGCAGGAAGCGGGCGGAGTTGCCGCCAGCGAGATGTGGCGCACCTTCAACTGCGGGATCGGATTCACCGTGATCGCGCGACCGGACGACGTGGCGGCGATCAAGCGCCATCTGGACAGCCACGGGCTGGCGCATCGCGAGATCGGCGCGATCGAGCCCGTGCGCGGGGAGCAGCGCGTGCGCATCGGCTGATGCAAGCGCGCTTGCGGATCGCCGTACTCGCCTCCGGGCGCGGCAGCAATCTGAAGGCCCTGATCGCCGCCCGCGACAGCGGCGCATTGCCGATCGATATTGTCGGCGTGTTCTCCGATCGCGCAGCTGCAGCTGCGCTGCAGATCGCTCGCGATCACGCGCTGCACGTCGAATCGCTGGCGCCGCGCGACTACTACGATCGCCTGGCCTTCGACGCGGCGCTGTTCGCCGCAGTGGACGCGGTTCAGCCGCAGCTCATCGTGTGTGCGGGATACATGCGCATCATCGAGGCCAGCGTGGCCGAGGCGCACAGCGGACGCATGATCAACATCCACCCTTCCCTGCTGCCGGCCTATCAGGGCCTGCACACGCATGCGCGGGTGCTGCGCGCGGGCGATGCCTGCCACGGCGCCAGTGTGCATTTCGTCAGCCCCGAGATGGATGGCGGCGCGGTGATCGCGCAGGCTCGCATCGACGTGCAGACCGGTGACACCGCGGAGTTGCTGGCGCGCCGTCTGCTGCCGATCGAACATCGGCTGCTGGTTGCCAGCGTGGCGCTGTATGCGCGCGGCAGCCTGCAGCCGACGCCGTTCGGCGTTGCACTGGATGGGCAGCTGCTCGATGCGCCATTGCTGCTGCAAAGCGACGGAAGTCTGCGCGGGAGCGATCATGCCATTGCGTGATTCGCTTGGCGCCGAGCACCGCCGGCATTCCTGGCCGACCCGATTCGCGCTATGGGCGGGACTGGGCATGCTCGCATCGCTGCTGCAGCCGGTTGCCGCAGCAGAGCGCGCGCCATTGCAGCCGTTCACGCTGACCTACGAAGTACTTCGCAGTGGCAATCCCGTGGGTGAAGCCACCTTGAGCCTGACCCACGGCGAAGGCGAAAACTGGCAATTCCTTTCGCACACGCGGGGTACGCAAGGCCTGGCCCTGCTGGCCGGGGCCGAGATCATCGAACACTCGAAGTTCCGCTGGCAAAACGGACTGCCCGAACTGCTGCAGTATCGCTTTAGTCAGGAGGTGGCTTTCAAGAGCAAGCAACGCACGCTCACCCGCAAAGGGGAGCGCATCGAAAGCATCGATGGCAAGAAGGAATTCGAACTGCCGTTCGAAGCAGGCGCAATGGATCGCAACAGCGTGGTGCTTGCGATAGGCGCGGATCTTGCGCGCGGTGTAGCCGGCGAGTTGCGCTACCGCGTGGCGGACCGTGATGCGGTCGAATGGCAACGCTATCGGCGCGCCGCCAGCGAGCGCATCGGTACGCCGGCGGGCACCTTCGATGCGATTCGGGTGGAGCGCATCCGCGAAAAGCCCGGCCGCCTTACCACGACCTGGATTGCAGCGTCGCTCGGCCATGTCGCAATCCGCACGCTGCAGCAAGAAGCAAATGGCGAAACCATCGAGATGCGCCTGCTTCGACTTCCGTGAAGTCCACCCGTCGCAGCGCAACATCGACGTCGATTGACATTCGCCCGCAAATCAATAGCCTCGACAAGTCGCTGCAGGGAGACAGCGCGGTCCATCGGCTTGGGGGCAAGTCGATGGTCCAAACGCCAGTTTGAGCCTGCCAGCGATGGCCGGCGACGCAGTGCGCGTCGCCGGGCCTCCTGCTTGTCCAACCCATCGCGTGGGGAGAACCGAACACATGATTCGCAACAAGACCATTTTGGCCGCCGTGATCGCGGCTGCCCTTCCTGGCGCAGTACAGGCCAGCGAGCTGCGCACCACCAAGGACGCCATCGAAGGCCAGTACATCGTTGTGCTCAAACGTGATTTCGTGCGGATTCCCGGTGAAGAGTCGCGCAATCCCGATGTCACCACCCTCGCGGTGGAACTGGCCGCCACCTACAACCTGCAGGTGCAGCTGACCTACGAGGCCGCATTGCAGGGCTTTTCGATGAGGGCGACGGAAAAACAGCTCGAACGGCTGCTGACCGATCCGCGCATCGACTTCGTAGAACAGGACAGCATGGTGTACGCCTCGGCGACCCAGAACTCCGCCACCTGGGGCCTCGACCGCAGCGACCAGCGCAACCTGCCGCTGAATACGACTTATATCTACGACACCACCGCCAGCAACGTGCGCGCCTACGTGATCGATACCGGCATCCTTGCCGCCCACGCCGATTTCGGCGGCCGGGTCGGTGCTGGATTCACCGCGATCAACGACGGCCGCGGCTCCAACGACTGCAACGGCCACGGCACGCATGTCGCGGGCACGGTCGGCGGCAACACGTGGGGTATCGCCAAGGGCGTGCAGCTGTTCGGCGTGCGCGTGCTCGGCTGTACCGGGTCGGGCAGCAACTCCGGAGTGATCGCCGGTGTCGATTGGGTCACGGCCAACCACGTCAAGCCAGCGGTGGCCAACATGAGCCTCGGCGGCGGTGCATCGAGCGCACTCGATACTGCGGTCAACAACTCGATCGCGGCCGGCGTGTTCTATGCGGTGGCGGCCGGCAACGACAATGCCAATGCGTGCAACTACTCGCCGGCGCGTGCGGCCAACGCCATGACGGTCGGCTCCACCACCAGCACCGATGCGCGCTCGTCGTTCTCCAACTTCGGCACCTGCGTGGATATCTTCGCACCCGGCTCGTCGATCACCTCGGCGTGGTTCACCAGCAACTCAGCGACCAACACCATCAGCGGCACCTCGATGGCGTCGCCGCACGTGGCCGGCGTGGCCGCGCTGTACCTGGCCGGCAACACGACGGCCTCGCCGTCGGCAGTGACCACGGCGATCAACAACAACGCCACGCTGAACAAGGTCACCTCGGCCGGCACCGGCTCGCCCAACCGACTGCTGTATTCGCAGTTCGGTGGTGGCACGCCGGTCGACAACCCGCCGACCGCGAACTTCACCTTCAGCTGTTCGGGCCTGGTGTGCTCGTTCAACGGTTCGGGCTCGACGGACGACAACGGGATCAGCTCCTACAGCTGGACCTTCGGCGACGGCAGCACGGGCAGCGGTGCGTCCACCAGCCGCACCTACGCGGCGGCCGGAACCTACAGCGTTGCGCTGACGGTGCGCGATACCGCCAACCAGCCGGGCACCCGCACGCAGTCGGTGACCGCCACCGCCAGCTCCGCGCCGTGCAGCAACTGCACGCTCTACAACGGCACCCTCAACTCTGGCGCGTCGGCCTACCAGCCGAACGGCAGCTGGTACCAGACCACGGTCAGCGGCGTGCACAGCGGTTTCCTGCGGGGCCCGGCAGGCGCCGACTTCGACCTGTACCTGGAGCGCTGGAACGGTTCGAGCTGGGGCAACGTGGCCAGCGGCACCACCGCCAGCAACAACGAGAACGTCAGCTTCACCGGCGCTGCCGGTTATTACCGCTGGCGCGTGCTTGCGTATAGTGGTTCGGGCAGCTACCAGCTGTACATCGCCCGCCCCTGACCGGCTGACATCGCAATCGCCACACCCGGTGGCGGACCGCAAGGTCCGCCACTTTTTTTACGCCGCCTGCGGGCGAAAGATCAGCCCGGCAGGCGCCGGATCTTCGCGCCGAGTCCGGACAGCTTCTCTTCGATGTTCTCGTAGCCACGATCGATGTGATAGATGCGGTCGACCATGGTTTCGCCGGCAGCGACCAGACCGGCCAGCACCAGGCTGGCCGATGCGCGCAGGTCGGTGGCCATCACCGGTGCGGCGGTCATCTGGGGTACGCCCTGGACCACGGCGGTATTGCCCTCGACCTTGATATCGGCGCCAAGACGGCGCAGTTCCTGCACGTGCATGAAGCGGTTCTCGAACACCGTCTCGACGATGATGCCGGTGCCCTCGGCGACCGCATTCAGCGCGGTGAACTGCGCCTGCATGTCGGTCGGGAACGCCGGATATGGCGCGGTGGTCAGATTGACCGCACGCGGGCGCCGACCGCGCATGTCGAGCTTGATCCAGTCCTCGCCGATGTCGATCTGCGCGCCGGCCTCCTCGAGCTTGGCCAGCACCGCATCGAGCGTGCTCGCCCGCGCACGCTTGGCGGTGACGCAACCGCCGGTCATCGCGCCAGCGACAAGGAAAGTGCCGGTCTCGATGCGGTCGGGCAGCACCTCGTAGTGGGTGCCGTGCAGGCGCTCGACGCCGTGGATCACGATCGTGTTGGTGCCGGCGCCCTCGATCTGGGCGCCCATCGCGATCAGGCACATCGCGAGGTCGACGACCTCCGGCTCCTGTGCTGCGTTTTCGATCACGGTGGTGCCCTCGGCGAGCGTGGCGGCCATCATGATGTTCTCGGTTCCGGTGACCGTGACCAGGTCCATGTGCAGGCGCGCGCCCTTGAGGCGACCGGCGCGCGCGTGGATGTAGCCGTTGGCCACCGTGATCTGCGCGCCGAGCGCCTCCAGTCCCTTGATGTGCAGGTCGACCGGGCGTGTGCCGATCGCACAGCCGCCGGGCAGCGAAACCGAGGCCTGGCCGAAACGCGCCACCAGCGGCCCCAGCACCAGGATCGACGCGCGCATGGTCTTGACCAGATCGTAGGGTGCCACGAAGTTGGTCGCCTGGCGCGGATCGACGTGGATCTTCATGCGTTCATCGACCACCAGCTGCACGCCCATCTGGCCGAGCAGTTCCATGGTGGTGGTGACATCGTGCAGATGCGGTACGTTACCGATGCTGATCGGCTCGTCGGCCAGCAAGGTGGCGGCCAGGATCGGCAGCACGGCGTTCTTGGCGCCGGAGATCCAGACATCGCCATGCAGTGGTTCGCCGCCGGAGATCACGATCTTTGCCATCGATTGCGGGCGCCTCAGCGCGTTTGCGCGGCGTGTTCGGCCGGGGTCAGGGTTTTCAGGGCCAGCGCGTGGATCGCACCGCCCATCAACTCACCCAAGGTGGCGTAGACCATCCGGTGCCGGGCCAATGGCAGCTTGCCGGCGAAGCCTTCGGCCACCACGGTGGCCTCGAAATGCACGCCGTCGTCGCCGCGCACATCGGCGGCTGCGCCCGGCAGGCCTTGTTCGATCAGGATCTTGATGCGGTTGGCGTCCATCGCTTGACGTGTCGGTAACGGATCGGTAACGGATCGAAAACGGAAGCAAATGTGCGCAACCGGGCGTTAGCAGGCCGTCGGGAGCTACACTTGATCGGCCATGTTAGCCCAGACGCCGCCCGGCCACACGCCGGCGCGCTGCCTGGCCGCTCCGCGCCCGCAAAACGCCATCGCCATGAATGCCCTGATTCGCGCTGTCGCTGCCCACCCTGCCCGCCTCGATCCGGAGCGACTATTGCGCTCGGCGCGCGAGGTGATCGCGATCGAAGCGCGCGCGATCGGCGGCCTGGCCGATCGCCTTGACGGCGCATTCCTGCGCGCCTGCGAACTGATGGTGGCCTGCAGCGGGCGGGTGGTGGTGACCGGCATGGGCAAGTCCGGCCACGTGGCAAACAAGATCGCCGCGACCCTGGCGTCCACGGGCACTCCGGCGTTTTTCATGCACCCGGCCGAAGCCAGCCACGGCGATCTGGGCATGATCACGCCCAAGGACGTGGTGCTGGCGCTGTCGAACTCGGGCGAAACCGACGAACTGCTGGCTATCCTGCCGCTGATCAAGCGTCTCGGCGTGCCGCTGATCGGCATGTCGGGCAAGCTCAACTCCTCGCTCGCGCGGCAGTCCGACGTTCATCTGGACGTGAGCGTGCCGGCCGAGGCCTGCCCGCTGGGCCTCGCACCCACCGCGAGCACCACTGCCGCACTGGTGATGGGCGATGCGCTGGCGATCGCGCTGCTCGAAGCGCGCGGCTTCACCGCCGAGGACTTCGCGCGTTCGCATCCGGCCGGCATCCTGGGCCGCCGCCTGCTGCTGCATATCGCCGACATCATGCACACCGGCGAGCAGATCCCGCGCGTATCCGCAGACGCCACCTTGTCCGATGCGCTGGTCGAGATGACCCGCAAGGGATTGGGCATGACCGCAGTCGCCGATCCCGACATGACCCTGCGCGGGGTATTCACCGACGGCGACCTGCGCCGCATGCTCGACGACGCGCAGATCGACCTGCGCAGCACCGCCGTGGCCCAAGTCATGACGATCAACCCCAAGACCATCGCATCCGACAAGCTGGCGGTGGAAGCCGCCCGTCTGATGGAAGACTTCAAGATCCACGCCCTGCTGGTGGTCGATGGCGACCAACGCGTGGTGGGGGCGCTGAATATTCATGACCTGTTGCGGGCGGGAGTGGTTTAACGTCAGGGCTCAGGGCCCAACGTACAGGGCCCACACGTGCAGGCGGCGCTGCGGCGATCGCCGATTGGCGCCACCGCGAATGCAGTAGGTTCGACCTTGGCTGGCCGTTACGATCCCGACCTGTACCCTGCGCCCTGTACCGTGATCCCCGAATCTTCCGCGACGCAAACCGCCCGCCCGACGCACCATGCCTTACAGCTCCCGAACCGATCTGCCCGCCCCGATCCGCGAACGCGCAGCGCGCGTGCGCCTGGCGGCCTTCGATGTCGATGGCGTGATGACCGATGGCCGGCTGGGGTTCAGTGCGGACGGGCAGGAGTCCAAGCAGTTCCATGTGCTCGATGGGCTGGGCTTGAAGAACCTGCGCGAGCACGGCATCACGGTGGCGATCATCACCGCGCGCTCGAGCAGCGTGGTGGCAGCGCGTGCGCATGAATTGGGCATCGGCGAGGTGCACCAGGGCCAGAAGGACAAGCTGGCCTGCCTGAGCGCGATCGCGACGCGGCTCGGGCTGTCGATGGACGCGGTGGCCTACATGGGCGACGATCTGCCGGATCTGGGCTGCCTGCTGCGCGCAGGTTTCGCCTGCGCGCCTCCGAACGCGCATCCGTGGGTGCGCGAACGCGTGCACTGGCGCACCCAGCTTGGCGGCGGCGATGGCGCGGTGCGCGAGGTGTGCGATCTGATCATCGGCGCTCAGGGTGGCGCCGAAGCCGCGTTGGCGCGCTGGCTGCCGCAGTGAAGCGCATCGCGCTGCCGGATTCGATCAAGCTGTCGGGCGTCGAGCGCAGCCTCGCGCTCGCCGCGATTCTCGCCGTGTTTGCAGCGATTACCGGCTGGATGGTGTGGCTGCAGGACGACCGCACGACGTCGGACGTGTTCGCCGGACCGCCGCGTTCGGACTACGTGCTGCATCGATTCACCATGACCGCGCTCGATACCGGGGGCAAGCTGGCATTCGTGGTCGACGCGCCGCGCCTGGCAAAACATCCGTATCTGGATACGTTCGCCATCGAGGAACCGCGCTTTCGCATCATCGACGGCACCGGCGACACCTGGAAAGCCAGCTCGCGCACCGCGTGGGTCAGCGCCGATGCCAAGGAGCTGCGCCTGAACGAGGCGGTCGCTGCCGACCGCAGTGCGGATCTCGATAGCGGCCCGCTGTCGCTGCGTACCGAGCGCCTGACCGCGCTGCTGAACACCAACCGGATGCGCTCCGACGCGCCGGTGACCATCACCCAGCCCGGCCTTATCATGCGCGGGATCGGGATGGATGCCGATCTGACTAAAAACCGGTTCACCCTGCTCAACGCCAAAGCCCGCTATGACAAGCCGCGCCCTTGATTTTCGTTTGCTGGCCTTGGCAGCCGTGCTGGCTGCCAGCCCTGCTGTTGCGGTCAAAAGCGATCGCGACAAGCCCATGGATATCGACGCTGACAGCATGGTGTCGAACGTCGACGAGGGCACGGCTACGCTCACCGGCAACGTACGCATCGTGCAGGGCACGCTGGAGGTGCGCGCCGCCAAGGCCGTGGTGACCCAGGACAAGGACCAGGAAGTCTCGCGCGCCGTCCTGACCGGCGCGCCAGCCACGCTGGCCGAAGATCTCGACGATGGCGGCCGGCTCGATGCGAGTGCCGCGCAGATCGACTACGACATGGCCAACGATCGCGTCGTGTTGACCGGCAACGCGGTGGTGGCACAGCCGCGCGGTGAACTGCGCGGCGAGCGCATCACCTACAGCCTCGAGGATGGGCGCATCGAAGCCGGCGGACCGGAAGGCGGCAATCGCGTATTCATGCGCATGAACCCGCAAACCAAGCCCGCCACCGACACTGCGAAACCGCCCGCCGCCAGCGCAGCGAAGCCGCAAGGCTGATGCTGCACGCACGTGGTCTGAAGAAGCGCTATCGCTCGCGCGAGGTCGTGCGCGATTTCTCGTTCGACCTCGGGCCCGGCGAAGTGGTCGGCCTGCTCGGCCCCAACGGCGCGGGCAAGACCACCTGCTTCTACATGGTGGTGGGGCTGGTGGCAGCCGATGCCGGCAGTATCCGGATCGGCGAGCAGGACATCACCGCGCTGCCGATGCATGCGCGCGCGCGACTGGGCCTGGGCTACCTGCCGCAGGAGCCCTCGGTGTTCCGCAGCCTCACGGTGGCCGAAAACGTGCTGGCGATCCTCGAGCTGCGCGGCGACCTCGATGCACCCGCGCGACGCAACGAACTGAACCGCCTGCTCGACGAACTGCAGGTCGCGCACCTGGCGGGCAACAGTGGACAGTCGCTGTCCGGTGGCGAACGCCGGCGGGTCGAGATCGCCCGCGCGCTGGCCGCGCAGCCGCGGTTCATGCTGCTCGATGAACCTTTTGCGGGCGTTGACCCGATCTCTGTCGGCGAGATACAGCGCATCGTCGAGCATCTGAAATCACGCGGCATTGGCGTGCTGATCACCGACCACAACGTGCGCGAGACGCTCGGCATCGTCGATCGCGCCTACATCCTCAACGACGGCACGGTGCTGGCCGAGGGCCAGCCGCAGGCGTTGCTCGACAACGCCGAGGTGCGCGCGGTGTATCTGGGGCACGGCTTCCGCATGTAGCGGCCGCGTCCGGCCGCTGGCGAGCGTGCCGGAGGGCTTGCAGTGCCCGCCCCGCCCCAGCGTAGAATCAGGACATGGAATGTTTCTTGCTTCGTGGCTCGATCCGACGCGTAGGTCAACGACCCATCGCATGATGAAGCCGTCGCTCCGCCTTGGCGTGTCGCAGTCGCTGACCCTGACTCCGCAGTTGCGCCAGGCGATCCGGCTGCTGCAGCTGTCGGCAGCCGAACTCGAGATCGAGATTCGCGAAGCACTGGAATCCAACCCGCTGCTGGAAACCACCGCCGAGGCCGAGCAGATCGACGCGCCCGGCAGCGGCGATGACGGCGGCGCAGAAACTGCCGATGGTGCCGGCGACAGCGGCCCGAACGCCGACCCGCCCAGCGCCGGCGAGAGCACGCCCGAAGACAGTCGCGGCGAAACGCCCGAGGCCAGCGCCGATGACTGGCCCGACGACGGCAACGGCGGCGACTGGGAACCCAGCAGCGGCGCCGGCACTGCGGTCGACGAGGACGGCTTCGAAGTGCAGACCGCCGCACCCGAGACCCTGGCCGACCACCTGCGCTGGCAGCTCAATCTGACGCCACTGTCGCTGCGCGATCGCGAGATCGGGGTGGCGATCATCGAAGCGCTGGATGACGACGGCTATTTGCGCGAAGACCTCGATTCCCAACGCGCGGCGCTCGATTTCCAGGCGCCCGCCGACGATGACGAAATCGAGGCGGTACGGCATTGCATCCAGCGCTTCGATCCGGTTGGCGTGGGCAGTCGCAACCTCGCCGACTGCCTCGCGGTGCAGCTGAGGGAACTGCCGCCGGAGACCGCGCAGCGCGCGCTGGCGCTGCGTGTCGTCGGCGAACATCTGGAAGCGATCACCCGCGACCGCCCGCGGCTGGCGCAGCGCCTGGGCGTAACTGCGGCGGAACTGGATGCCGCGATCGCCCTGCTGCGCGGCCTCGACCCCAAACCGGGCGCGCGCTTCGGTGCGGCCGGTACCGACTACGTGGTCCCGGATGCCTACGCGCATCGCCATGAGGGCCGCTGGCGGGTGCGCCTGAATCCATCGTGCCAGCCGTCGCTGGCGATCAACCGGCAGTACGAGCGGATGGCTGCCTCGGCACGCGACGATGCCGGCAACTACCTGCGCGGCCGCCTGCAGGAGGCTCGCTGGCTGATCCGTTCGCTCAAGGCGCGCGGCGAAACCATGATGAAAGTCGCGCAGTGCATCGTGCGCCAGCAGGGTGCGTTCCTCGACTATGGGCCGGAGGCGATGCGTCCGCTGACCCTGCGCGAAGTGGCCGATGAGATCGGCGTGCACGAGTCCACGGTGTCGCGAGTGACTACGCGAAAGTATCTTCACACACCGCGAGGTACCTTCGAGTTCAAACACTTCTTCTCCGTAGGCTTGGCAACCGATGAGGGTGGCGAGGCCTCGGCAACCGCGATACGGGCCATCATCCGCAAGCTCATCGACGAGGAGAACCCCGGAAAACCGCTTTCAGATCAATCGATTGCAAGCGAACTGAAGGCACGCGGCATTTCGGTGGCGCGGCGCACGGTGGCGAAGTATCGTGAGGGCATGAACATTCCCTCCTCCAGCGATCGCTGCCGCCTCGGCTGAAGCCTCACGATGCCGTCTGCCAGTGCCGGGCGATCGCGGTGCGTCTTCGCACCACACCAAACTCGTTTCCAGTCTCCCGTGTACGGGGAGATCGTCCTGCGTCGGCTGCTGTGGGCCGACGCCTTTCCAGGAGGCAGTCAATGCAGATCCAGGTCAGCGGTCAACAGATCGACGTCACGCCAGCGTTGCGCAACTACGTAACCGACAAGCTCGGCCGACTGTCGCGCCATTTCGAGAAAACCTTCGACGTGCACGTCGTGCTGGGCATCGACAAGCTCAAGCACCGCGCCGAAGCCACCGTCAAGGTCGCGCAGCGCACCATCCACGCCGAGGCCGACGCGGTTGACATGTATGCAGCGATCGACGGGCTGTCGGACAAACTCGATGGCCAGATCCGCAAGCACAAGGAAAAGCTGACCGACCACCACCGCGCCGAGGTCCAGAAGTCGCGGCCTGCCACCTGAGTCGTCTTCACGACGGCGAAGAAAAACGGGGCCGCGACGAGCGGCCCCGTTACCATACGCAGCGGGTGGCCGCTGCGGCCAACCCGGATCCGCCGGACAGCGGACCGTGTACCGATCGGGACGATCGCGACCTACCACTGCTCGGGATCCGTCCATCATGCATATCGTCGACCTGCTGACCCCCGCCCGCGTCCTCGCCGACGTGCGCGTGACCAGCAAGAAGCGCCTGCTCGAGCATCTGGCCAAACTGCTCGACGAGCGCGAGACCGACGATAGCGAGCGCGCGATCTTCGAATCGCTGGTCAAGCGTGAGCGCCTGGGATCGACCGGCCTTGCGCACGGCGTGGCCATACCGCATGGACGCAGCGCGTCGATCCAGCGTGCGGTCGGCGCCTTCGTGCGACTGAGCGAACCGGTCGACTTCAGCGCGATCGATGGCAAACCGGTCGACCTGGTGTTCGCGCTGGTGGTTCCCGAACACTTCACCGACCAGCATCTGATGTTCCTGGCCGAACTGGCCGAGCTGTTCTCGGAACCTGCCAATCTCGTCGGCCTGCGCAGCGCGCGCGATGCCGGCCAGCTGTTCGATCTGCTGACCCACGCCCCGGAACGTACGGCTGCGGCATGAGCGGCGAAGCCCCGCGCGCGCGCCTGAGCGCGCGCGATATCTTCGACGCGCTGTGCGATCGCATGGCGCTGCGCTGGACCGCCGGCCAGAGTGGCCAAGTGCGGGTCATCGAGATCGACGAACACCTGCAGCGACGCCCCTCGCTGGTCGGGTATCTGAACATCATCTATCCGAACAAGATCCAGATCATCGGCCAGGAGGAGCTGAGCTACCTCGCCGCGCTCGGGCCCAGGCAGCGTGCGGAAACGGTGGCCAAGATCATCGCCTATCGGCCCACCGCGATCCTGATCACGCGCGACCAGGCGTTGCCTGCGGACCTGCACGCTGCGGCCGAGGCCTCGGACACGCCGATCTGGGGCTCGCCGCGACGCGGTCATGAACTGTTGACCTATTTCCAGTACCACCTCGCGCGCGCACTGGCGCGCCGCACGACCCTGCATGGCACCTTCATGGAGGTGTATTCGATCGGCGTGCTGATCAGCGGCGAATCGGGCGCGGGCAAGAGCGAACTGGCACTGGAGCTGCTCACCCGTGGCCACCGCCTGATCGCCGACGACGCGCCCGAGTTCACCCAGATCGCGCCCGACATGCTCGACGGCACCTGCCCGCCGATGCTGCAGGACCTGCTGGAAGTGCGCGGCCTGGGCATCCTCAACGTGCGCGAAATGTTCGGCCACACTGCGGTCAAGCGCAACAAGTACCTGCGCCTGATCGTGCAACTGGCGGGCGCTGTGCCTGCCGAGGAGAACAACGACGGCATGGCGCGCCTGATCGGCATGACCGGCACCTGTCCCGTGCTCGACGTCGAGGTGCCGCAGATCACCATCCCGGTCGCACCCGGACGCAACCTCGCGGTGCTGGTCGAAGCCGCGGTGCGCAACCACCTGCTGCGCAGCAAAGGCGTGGATCCGGCCCAGACTTTCATGGATCGGCAGGCGCACGAGATGCGGCGGCAGGATCCGTCCTGAGCTGGTCAGGCGTCATGCGGGATGCCGCGCTCGACATCAGCGGATCGGCGAAAACCCGTTCGACTTCGAAGCCGCGATTGGCTATACCAGTAACCGGTCCCCCGCGCCCGGATGCGCCATGAGCACGCAGCGTTTCACGCCACCGCCGCCGTCCCGCGAGCCTGCGACCACCAGCACCCAACTGGTGGTGGTCAGCGGGCTGTCGGGCTCGGGCAAGACCGTGGCGCTGCGCACCCTCGAAGACCTCGACTACTACTGCGTCGACAATCTGCCGGTGGCCCTGATGCCGGCGCTGGTGGATTCGGTCACGGTCAGCCAGGCGGGGCGCTATCCGCGGCTGGCGGTGGGCGTGGACGTGCGCAACCGGATGGAGGATCTCGCGCGGCTGCCCGAGATCCTGTCGCAGATCGCTGCCAGCGGTATCGCCTGCCAGACCATCTTTCTGGATACCCGCGACGAGGTATTGCTCAAGCGTTTCTCCGACACCCGGCGCCGCCACCCGCTGACCTCCGAGAGCATTACGCTTGCCGATGCGATCGCGCTGGAGCGCCGCCTGCTGCGCCCGCTGGTCGCGATCGCCGATCGCGTGATCGACTCCTCCGACCTCAACGTGCATCAGTTGCGACGCGTCATCGCCGGCGGATTCGGCGCGGCCACCGGTGGCCTCTCGCTGATGTTCGAATCCTTCGCCTACAAGCGCGGCGTGCCGCCGGATGCCGATTTCGTGTTCGACGCGCGCTGCCTGCCGAATCCGCACTGGGATCCGAAGCTGCGCCCGCTGTCCGGACGCGACCCGGCGATCCGCGATTACTTCCAGGCGCTGCCGGAAGTCGAGAACTACTTCAACGACGTGCGCGGCCTGCTGGAGCGCTGGCTGCCACGTTTCGAAGCCGAGCAGCGCAGCTACGTGACCACCTGCATCGGCTGCACCGGTGGCCGGCATCGCTCGGTGTACCTCGTCGAACGTCTGACCGAGGCGTTCCGCGATACCCGCCCCAGTGTGATTCCATTCCATCGGGAACTCGAATGAGCGTCGCAATCCTGCTGCTTACCCACGCCGGCATCGGCAGCGCGCTGGTGGGTGCTGCGCGAGGCGTGCTCGGCACCCTGGCGCTGACGGTCGAGTGCGCCGAGTTCGCCAACGGCGACGATCCTGCCGCTTATGCGCATCGCGCCGCGAAGGCCATGCGCGATCTCGACCGTGGCAGCGGCGTGCTGCTGTTGACCGATCTGTACGGGGCTACGCCGAGCAATACCGCCGCACGGATCGGACATCAAGGCACGTTGACCCGTCGCGTGTCCGGCGTGAACCTGCCGATGCTGCTGCGCATCCTCAATTACCCCGAACAGCCGCTCGACGAGATGCTGGCCACGGCCGCCGCCGGCGCACGCAGCGGCGTGGTGATCGACAGTGCATAGCGCTGCGACCCCGCGCATGAATCCCGCGCACGCGGCATCCACTCACCACACCCGCCCGTGATCGAACGCGAACTGCTGGTGATCAACCGCCTGGGCGTGCATGCGCGCGCTTCGGCCAAACTGGTGCAGACGCTGGCGCCATTCGATGCGCGCGTGCTGCTGACCCATCGCGGCCGCGAGATCAACGCGAAGAGCATCATGGGCCTGATGATGCTGGCCGCAGCCAAGGGCAGCACGATCGCGCTGCGCGCCGACGGACCCGATGCGCAGGCAGCGACTGCTGCGCTCGAACAACTGTTCGCCGCGCGCTTCGGGGAGGCTGAATGAGCCTGCGCGTGCAGCTCGACGGAATTGCCGCCGCACGCGGTCTGGCCGTGGGCCGCGCGCGGGTGTTGTATCCGATGCGCTTCGAGGTCGATCACGAACCGCTGGCCGCCGACGAAGTCGATCCGGAGGTCGCTCGCTTCGAGCGCGCCATGCAGTCCGCGCGCGAGGAGATGGTCGCGCTGCGCAAGCGCCTGAAAGGATCGTTCAGCAGGGAGATCGGCGACTCCATCGACGCGCACGCGTTGATCCTGGACGACCCGGAATTCAGCGGCGGCGTGACCACCCGCATCCGGCGCCAGTTGATCCGCGCGAGCGCTGCGCTTGAGGCGCAACGCGAAGCAGTGGCAGCCGCCTTCGACGCGATCGACGATCCCTACCTGCGCAGTCGTCGCGAAGACCTCGATCAGGTGATCGCGCGCGTGTTCGCGGCCTATCGGCGCGGCGGCAGCGCGCTGCCGCGCTCCGCACCGCAAGCCGCCGGCACGGTGCTGGTCTGCGAGACGCTGGCCCCGGCCGATCTGGACTGGTGGCACGAACACGGCCTGGTCGCGATCGTGTGCACCCAGGGCAGCGTGTATTCGCACAGCGCGATTCTTGCGCGCGGCATGCGGATGCCGATGGTGATCGGCTGTGGCGTCGCACTCGACGCGATCCGCGATGGCGAGACGGTGCTGGTCGATGCCGACCTCGGCTGCGTGACGCTGGCGCCGGATGCCGTCGATCTGCGCGGCCTGCGCGAGCACCAGCGCGAAGCCAACCGCGCCGAACGTCGCCGCGCGCAGCTGAAATCCGCCGCGACCCGCACCAACGACGGGGCGCTGATCGGCCTGTATGCCAACGCCGAGCAGCCCGAGCAGATAGCGCGTGCGCGACGGCTGGGTGTCGACGGCATCGGCCTGTACCGCAGCGAGTTGCTGTATCTGCGCCCCGGCGAAGCACCCGGCGAGGACGACCAGTTCCGCGCCTATCGCGACGCGGTGATGGCGATGGCCGGCCGCTCAGTCACCCTGCGCACGCTCGATCTGGGTGCCGACAAGCCCGGTGCCGGTGCATTGGCGATCGCGCCGGAACCCAATCCCGCGCTCGGTCTGCGCGGCATCCGCCTGTCGCTGTCGCGGCGCGCGCAGTTCATGGCGCAACTGCGCGCGATGCTGCGCGCATCCGCCTATGGCCCGGTGCGCATCCTGCTGCCGATGGTGACCAGCGTGGAAGAGGTCCGGCAAACCGCCGCGCTGCTGGGTAGCGCACGCCGCGCGCTAGCCAGCGAAGGCGTGGCGATGGCCGAACGGGTACCGCTGGGCGCGATGATCGAAGTGCCCGCAGCCGTGCTGATCAGCGCCGA
>JBBSDI010000024.1:0-19387 GCA_038249585.1 Lysobacterales bacterium
CCGGGCAGTGCGGCCAGGCGCTCGAGTGCCGCACGGCCGCGCTGCGGGTCGGCGGTATCGTCGCTTGCGATCTGCGCTTGGGCCAGCAGCACTGCCGCGCTGGCATCGTCCGGGCGCAGTGCACACAGTCGCTGCAGATCGGGCATCGCGCGCGCGCTTTGCGCGGCATCCAGTGCGAGCCTGGCGCGATTGAACAGTGCTTCAGGATTGTCCGGAAAAACCGCCAGTGCGCGGCTGAAGCTTTGCCGTGCCTCGGCGGCCTCGCCTGCGCGCTGCTGGCGCGAGCCGAGATTGTTGTGCGCGGTCGACAGCAGACGGGTGAACTGCGGGTTGCCCGGATGCGCGCGCAGCAGCGACTCCAGCCATGGCACGGCGAGCGCGAGCTGCTCGCAGCGCAGCGCGCTGTTGACCGCCAGCACCAGCGCCTCGACCGAATCCGGTACGTAAGCTACAGCGCGCTGGGCTGCATCCAGCGCGCCGGCATAGTCGCCGGATGCGAACGCCGTGCGGGCCTGCGCCAGAGGTTGTTGCAGATCTTGCGGACGCATGCGCTCATTCATCCGCTGGCGTTGCCAGCAGGGTTTCAAGATGGGTCTGCAATGCACACAGCGCATCGCGGCCGTCGAGCATTGTATCGAGGCCGCAGCCGATTCGTGCGCGCAGCGACCGCCGGTAATCATCGTCGCACGCGACTGCGAGCGCCTGCTTGAGCTGGGCCGCAGGCTCGCTGCACACCAGCTCTGGAATGCCAAGGCGCTCGAGCATCGCCGCACTCTGGCGGCCGCGCATCAAGGTGCCTTGCAGTGCCACTACCGGCAATCCACTGAGCAGGGCGTCGATGCTGGTGTTGCCGCCAGACCAATGCGGCGTGTCGACCATCACGCTGCTGGCCCCGCAGATCGCCAGGAATCGCGGCCTGTCGGTCATCGGCAGGAAGCATAGTTGGCGCTGTGGATCGGCGCCGGCTGCGCGCAGCGCTTGCGCGAGTCGATCGCGCAGCAAACGCGTGGTGCCGGGTCGATCGCCGCGGAACAGCACGATTATGCCATCCACATCGCTGGCCGCGATTGCGGCCAGTACCGCGTCGATATCCGGGTGGACCTTGGATGGCGATTGCGGTACCAGGTAGCAGCGGCCTGTTGGCAGGCCCAGCGCTTCGCGAGCAATCGGTGGCGATGGCGCCGGGCGCAGGTAGTCGGTACCGATTCCCGGCAGGGTCAGCAGGTGTTCGGTGTAGTGCGTTTGTGCCTGCGCCGGCTCCATCGCCGCGCAGCTGAACATCGCGTCGATGGTCGACAGGCCGAAAGTCGAAGGATGCCCCCAGGCCATGACCTGTCGCGGCGCCAGACGAAGGGCTGCGAGCACGCTGATCCTGCCGTCCACGCCCAGATCGGGATAGATCAGCAGGTCCAGCGATTGCGCGCGGATCTGCTGCGCCAACTCACGCAGTGAACCCTGCGGGCGCAGCAGGCGGCTGGCGCTGGCGCCGATGCGCTCGGTGGTCGCATCCCACGCCGGTGGCAACTGCACCACCACCGTTTCATGGCCGGCGCGGGTCGTCGATTCGATCCAGCGCGCAAAGTATGCGCCGATCGTGGAATTGCGGAATGCCCCCGATACGAAGCCGATCCTGCGCTGCGCGCGGCCGGAACCGCGCGGTCGCTCGCGCAGTTCGGGTGCGAAAGCCTGCGCTCCGCGTTCGAGCAGGCCGGCGTAGCGCGTCACCAGCGCGCGGTCGTCGTGGCCTTGGTAGGCCAGCAGCTGGTTCGACCATGCCAGTTGTTCGAGCAGCGGATCGGTCGCCCTGAGCGTTGCTGCGCTGAAGGCTTGCTCGAGTGCATCCAGTCCAGCGCTGAATGCCTCGCGTGCGCCGGCCATCGCGGCCGCATCGGCAGATACCTGCGGCAGGCTCAGCTGTGCGGCAATCTGCGCATACAGAGCGGGAGCGCGGCGACCGGCCAGCGTTGCGACGTGCGCGTAGACTTCGCGCGCGGCCGCTGCGGCGGAGTTTTCGGCCAATCGATAGGCGACGTCGGCGATACCAAGCAGTTCAGTCGGCGCCGAGCGCTGCAGCGCAAGCGCTACGGCTGCATCGCTCGCGCCGCCATCGGCCAGCGCGAGCGCCATGCGCAACGGGTCGATCGCGCGCAGGCCTTCGGGGCCCACGGCGGCCAGCAGCTCGGCTTGCGGATCGTCAGCGCCTAGCGCGATACGCGTCTCGGCGCGCAACAGTGCCGTGGCACGGTCCTGCGGACGCAGGGTCAGCAGCCGATCAAGATCGACGAGTGCGCGTGCCTGCTGGCGCGCGTGAATCGCAAGTCGGGCGCGATTGAACAGCGCCTCGGGGTTGTCAGGCCACACCGACAGCGCCTGCGCGAATCCTGCCGAGGCGCCGCTCAGGTCGCCGGCGGCCCATCGGCGGGAGCCGAGGTTGTTGTGGGTGCTCGACAGCAAGCGGGTGAACTGCGCCTGCTGCGGTTGTGCCGCTTGCAGCTGTTCGAGCCAACCGCAGGCACGCTCCAGTTCGCCGGCCCGCAACGCAGCGTTGACACCGAGGGCGAGCAATTCGAGCGTCGGCGGTTGTGCCGCGGGCACGCTGTCGAACTCGCGCAGTACAGCGGCATCATCGCCCCGGGCGAATGCATCGCGTGCGCGGCGCAGGGCATCGGCCGACGACATGAGCGGGTAAGCCACGCCAATCAGGCCGCAGCGCGACCGACCCGCGATTGCGTGGTGCGACCAAGCAGGGTGCTGATCCAGCAACCGGTTTCGACCAGGCGCGTCAGGTCGATGCCGGTGCGCAAGCCCATGCCCTCGAGCATGTACACCACGTCTTCGGTCGCCACGTTGCCGCTTGCACCGGGCGCATAGGGGCAACCACCAAGCCCTGCCACCGAAGCGTCGACCACCCGCACGCCGGCATCCACGCAGGCGTAGATGTTGGCCAATGCCTGGCCACGCGTATCGTGGAAGTGCACGGCAAGCTGTGCCATCGGAACGGCCGCGGCGACCGCAAGCAGCATCGTCCGCGCCCGCGATGGAGTGCCCACGCCAATGGTGTCGCCGAGCGAAATTTCGTAGCAGCCAGCTGCGTGCAGGATGCTGCAGATTCGCACGACTTCATCGAGCGCCACCTCGCCCTGGTAGGGACAGCCGAGCACGGTCGACACATAGCCGCGCACCGCGACGCCATCGGCGCGGGCGCGCTCGAGCACCGGCAGAAAGCGCGCGATCGATTCGTCGATGCTGGCGTTGATGTTGTTGCGGTTGAAGGCCTCCGAGGCAGCGGTGAACACCGCAATCTCACGCGCGCCGGCGGCTAGCGCGCGCTCGTAGCCTTGCAAGTTGGGCACCAGCACCGGATAGCGCACGCCGGGCCGCTGGCGGATGCCTGCGAACACCTCGGCGGCATCGGCCAGTTGCGGCACCCACTTGGGCGATACGAAACTGGTCGCCTCGATGGTGCCCAGGCCGGCGTCGGCGAGGCGTTCGATCAGTTCGATCTTGGCCGCGATCGGCACGATGGTCTTTTCGTTCTGCAGCCCATCGCGTGGGCCTACCTCGACCACGCGAACCGCGACCGTCACCGGTCGGCCTCGGCCCGCGCGCGCAGGCGGGGCGGCAGATCGGCAGCGGCGACCCGCTGCAGTTGCAGCGGATCGGCCTGGCGGAACAACCAGCGCTCGGTCAGCAGCGCGCGCACGCCCTCGGCATCCAGCAGCACGACGTTCTTCAGGCCATCGTCGGTCTTGCTGACTTCGCCGTTGACCTTGTTGTCGATGATCGCTTTCGCCAGCGCTGCATGGTCGACCGCGCGCAGCACGATCCGATCGCGTGCAGCCTCGATGCGAAACACGTGGAAGCCGTCGCGCTGGTCGGCATGCGCGGGCTGTCCGTCGTCCTCGCCGGCCGCACGGTGGTACTGGTCGTCGGTCAAGGTGGCATAGGTGACGCCGTCGATCTTACCGATGCTCGGCGCCAGCGCGATCTGCGTCGGTTGGGTGGACCCATCGAGCGCGCTGCTGCCCTCGCCAGCGCGCGGTGCGCGCAACAGGCGCACGTTGCACATCGGGTCGATCAGCAGGTAATCCGGTGCACCGCCGCCAACATCAACGACCAGCCAGTTGCCGGCCAGCTGCGTTTCGCACACGCGCGCCTCGCCGAGCGGGTCAACCACGAAGCGCGATTCGTCGCAGCCGCCGAGTGCGGCCAGCAGCGGCAGGATCAGAAAGATTCGCAGTACGGTCATGTTCATTCCTCCACGTAGCGCACCAGCACCGCATCGGCCTCCACGAAATCGCCGGCTGCGGCACCGAGCGCGGCGATCGCACCCGCGCGCGGCGCGCGCAAGGTGATTTCCATCTTCATCGCTTCCATCACCAGCAACTCGTCGCCGGCGGCTACCTGCGCGCCAACGCGGGTGCGGACTTCCACGATCCGGCCCGGCATCGGCGCGCTGACGTTGCCGCTGCCGCTGTCGACGGCCGCCTGCCAGGCGAATGCACGCAGCCGCTCGAAGCGCACCCGCCGCTCACCGCTGTGCAGACTGAATCCCGCGCCAGCCCGCAGCACCCGCAGACGCAGGATGCGGCCGTCGAGCGCAAGACTCAAGATGCCATCGATCAGGCAGACACTGCTGGCCTGCGCGCGCAAGTCGCCGAGGACGAGCATGTAGGTTCCGGCGTGGCCGTGGGCGGCGATCTCGTAGCGTTCGGCGCGCCAGCCCAGTACTGCCAGCCGTTTGCCGACATGTCCCAGACGCCAGCCATCGGCGATCGCCCACGGCGAGTGCGGATCGACGCTGTGTGCAGCGCGCTGTGCGGCGGCGGCCTCGTCGTCGAGCAGCGCCACGCACGCAGCGGCGAGCAGCAAGTCCGATTCGGGCGGCAATGCCTGCGGCAGCACGTCGTCGAGGTGGCGGTCCAGAAAGCCGGTGTCGATGCTGCCATCGACGATCGAGCGATGGCGCACCAGGCGCTCGAGGAACTCCACGTTGCTGCGCGGGCCTGCGATGTCGGTCTGCGCCAGCGCTTCGCGCAGGCGTGCCAGCGCCGCCGGGCGATCGACATCGTGCACGATGAGCTTGGCGATCAGCGGGTCGTAGAAGATGCTGACCGTATCGCCTTCGATGACGCCGGCGTCGATGCGCACGTGCGCGCCTTGGGCTGGCAGCGCCAGGCGCTCGAGGCGACCACTGCCGGGCAGGAAGTTCTTCTCCGGGTCTTCAGCGTACAGCCGCACTTCGATCGCATGACCGTGCGCGCGCACCTCGGACTGGCGCAGCGGCAGCGGCTCGCCCGCGGCGATGCCAAGTTGCCACGCGACCAGGTCCAGGCCCAGCACCAGCTCGGTGACCGGATGCTCGACCTGCAGGCGCGTATTGATCTCCATGAAGTAGAAATCGCCCGCTGGTCCGACGATGAATTCCACGGTGCCGGCGTTGACGTAGTCCAGCGCACGCCCTGCCGCCACCGCGGCAGCACCCATCTGCGCGCGCAACGTGTCGTCGAGGAACACCGATGGCGACTCCTCCAGCACCTTCTGGTAGCGGCGCTGCGCGGAGCACTCGCGCTCGTTGAGGTGGATCAGGTTGCCGTGGCGGTCGCCGAAGATCTGCATCTCGATATGCCGCGGGCGCTCGATATAGCGTTCCAGCAGCACCCGGTCGCGGCCGAAGGCGCCTCGCGCTTCGCGCTGGCAGCTCATCAGGTTCGACGCGAAGCTCGCGGGATCGTGCACCACCCGCATGCCTTTGCCACCACCACCATGGGCTGCCTTGATCATCAGCGGATAACCGATCCTTGCCGCCTCGCCGGCAAGCACCGCGGGGTCCTGATCCGCGCCGGTGTAGCCGGGAACCACCGGCACGCCATGCGCGCTCATCAGGTCCTTCGCCCCCGCCTTGGAGCCCATGCGGCGCATCGATTCGGCAGCCGGGCCGACGAAGATCAGTCCCGCGCGCTCGACCTGTTCGGCGAAGTCGGCGTTCTCGCTCAGGAATCCGTAGCCGGGATGGATCGCCTGCGCGCCACTGGCGAGTGCTGCCTGGATGATCGCATCGCCGCGCAGGTACGACTCGGCCGGACGCGGACCGCCGATCGCCAGCGCCTGGTCGGCCAGTCGCACATGCTGCGCGCGTGCGTCGGCGTCCGAGTACACCGCCACCGTGCGCATGCCCAGCCGGCGCGCGGTGCGGATGATGCGGCAGGCGATCTCGCCGCGGTTGGCGATCAGCAGGGACGTGAGCATGCGCCGATTGTGCCGTGGAATGGGGTGCGAGCGTCAGCGTTGCGCGGTACTCACCAGCGCGGTGCGCGCTTGTCGAGGAACGCGCCGAGCCCGTCCTGGCCCTCGGCCGACCCGCGCAGTCGTGCGATCAGCGCCGCATTCTGCGCATCGGTCTGCAGCTGCGATTCCGGGGTCATGCCGGCAGCACGCAATGCCAGCAGCTTGGCCTCTCGCTGGGCGATCGGCCCGCCCTTGGCCAGAAAGTGCAGCGCGCGCTCGACCGCAGCATCCAGTTCCGCAGCCGGCGCCAGTTCGTGCAGCAGGCCGATGCGATGTGCCTCGGCGGCGTCGAAGACCTCGCCGCTGATGAACATGCGTCGTGCATGACGGGGTCCGATGGCGGCAACCACATAGGGCGAGATCACCGCCGGGACCAGCCCGAGCTTCACCTCCGACAGGGCGAATTTCGCCTCCGGAATGCCGATCGCGTGATCGCAGCAGGCGATCAAACCCACCCCGCCGCCGTAGGCCGAGCCATTGACCCGTGCGATGCACGGCTTGGACAGGAAGTTGAGCGTGCGCATCAGCGCGGCCAGTCGCAGGGCATCGGCGGTGTTGTGCACCTGATCGGCCTGCGCCATGCGCCGCATCCAGTGCAGGTCTGCACCGGCCGAGAAGGTGCCGCCGTCACCCGAAAGCACGATGGCTCGAACCAGTGGATCGCCGTCCAGCGCCTGCAGATGCGCGGTCATCTGCTCGATCAGCGCATCGTCGAAGGCGTTGTGGACCGATGGGCGCGATAGTGTCAGACGCGCGACCCGATCGTGGATTTCAAGGCGTACGGCAGGGCTCATCAGGGGCTCCGTGGCAGCGCGCGGATGATAGCCGGGGCGCCGCAGCAGGCGCTGTTCGATCGGAATCATGGTGCGCGCACGCAAAAGGCGTACAATGCGAACCATTCGCATTCAGGGTCTCGCATGAAGCTCTGCGATCTGGCGGTTGGAGAAAGCGGTACGGTGCGTACGGTGGAGGATAACTCGCCTGCGGACCCGACTGCCCGCCGCTTGCGCGATCTCGGTTTCGTGGGTGGAGAGCGCGTCCGCCTGGTCGCCCGCGGCCCGATCGGGCGCGAACCGTTGTTGGTGCAGGTCGGGTTTACCCGCTTCGCCTTGCGCATCGCCGAGGCTGGCAGGGTTCGCATTGATCGGACGCCTTCGTGAGCGAGGCGGCGCTGTCGAGGCGGATTGCGCTGGTCGGCAGTCCCAACTGCGGCAAGACGGCACTGTTCAACCGCCTCACCGGCAGTCGGCAGAAGGTCGCCAACTATGCCGGCGTAACGGTCGAGCGCAAGGAGGGCCGCTTCGTGGCACCGTCCGGGCGCAGCTTTCAGGTGCTCGACCTGCCGGGAGCGTACAGCCTTGAGGCTGCGAGCCCGGACGAGGCGATTACGCGCGACATCTGCTACGGCCGTTTTCCTGGCGAAGCACGACCGGACGTGCTGGTCTGCGTGGCGGATGCGACCAACCTGCGCCTGCACCTGCGCTTCGTGCTGGAGGTGCGCCGGCTCGGCCAGCCGATGATCGTGGCGGTGAACATGATGGATGCCGCGCGTCGTCGCGGCATCACGATCGACCTGCAAGCGCTCGAAGCCGAACTCGGCGTGCCGGTGGTTCAGACGATCGCCGTGCAGCGCAACGGCGCGGCCGCACTGATCGCAAAGCTCGATGTGGCCGGCAGGGCGCCGGCGCCAGGCAGCGAAACGCCGAACGACTTGCATGCCGAAGTGCGGCGCCTGCTTGCCGCGACCGTGCGCATGCCCAGTCGCACCGCAGCACTCGACGACGCGATCGACCGCGTGGTCCTGCACCCGATCCTCGGCCTGCTGCTGCTCGCGGTCATCATGTTCGCGATCTTCCAGGCAGTGTTCGCATGGGCCGCCCCGATCCAGGAACTGGTGTCCGCCGGGATCGGCGCTCTGGGCGCAACGGTCGGTGACTGGTTGCCGGATGGACCGCTGCGCAGCCTGGTGATCGACGGCGTATTCGCCGGCGTCGGCACCGTGCTCGAATTCCTGCCGCAGATCATCATCCTGTTCGTATTCATCCTGCTGCTGGAGGAATCGGGCTACCTGCCGCGCGCAGCGTTCCTGCTCGATCGGCTGATGTCCGCGGCGGGCTTGAGCGGTCGCTCGTTCATTCCGCTGCTGTCGAGCTTCGCCTGTGCGATCCCCGGCATCATGGCCGCGCGCTCGATCCAGAATCCGCGCGATCGACTGGCCACGATCCTGGTCGCGCCACTGATGACCTGCTCGGCACGCCTGCCGGTATACACCCTGCTGATCGGCGCTTTCGTGCCGCGGCGCGAGGTGGCGGGATGGTTCAACCTGCAGGGGCTGGTTTTGTTTGCGCTGTACGTCGCCGGTATCGCCAGTGCGCTGCTGATCTCGTGGATGATGAAGCGCTGGCGTCGAGGCGATGGCGAACGATCGCTGCTGCTCGAACTGCCCTCATACCGGCTGCCGAACCTGCGCGACCTGGCGATCGGCCTGTGGGAGCGCGCCCACATTTTCCTGCGCCGGGTCACCACCGTGATCCTCGCGCTGACCGTGATCCTGTGGTTCCTGTCGAGTTTTCCCGGCGCGCCGGCGGGTGCCACCGGGGCTGCGATCGACTACAGCTTCGCCGGCAAGATCGGCCACTTCATCCAGCCGCTGTTCGCACCACTGGGATTCACCTGGGAAATCTGCATTGCCTTGCTGCCAGGTCTGGCCGCGCGTGAAGTCGCGGTCTCGGCGCTCGGTACCGTTTACGCCCTGCAGGCTGCCAGCGACGACGTGCTGACCTCGCAGCTGTCCACCATCGTGGCCAGCCAGTGGTCGGTGGCCACCGGTCTGTCGCTGCTGGTCTGGTACATCTATGCGCCGATGTGTCTGTCGACCATCGCGGTGATCCGCCGCGAGACCCATGGCTGGCGTACCGCCGGCTTTGCGACTGCATATCTGTTCGCGCTGGCATATCTGGCGTCGCTGGTGACCTACCAGGTCGCGGTGCTGGTGTTCGGATGAATCCGTCTGTGTTCTCCCAGTGGTCGGTGATTGCGCTGGTTCTGCTGGTCAGCGTGGTCTTTCTGGTGCATCGGCAGTGGCCCAAGGTGTTTGGGCGTTTTCGGCGATCGCTGGTGATCTGGATGTTGCGGCCGATGCGTTGGGCTTGGGTGCGGAGGGCCGGCCGCATGGTGGCGCCGGTGCCGACGGTGAAGGGTTTTGCTGGCGGTTCTTGCGGGGGGTGTGGTGGGTGTGGGACGAAGTCGGTTGAGTGATTTTTTTTAGATAGCCGAGTTCTTGTCTCTCTCTGCATGAATGTTGTTCGTTTCGCCCGGATTTGGCGGACCGCGGCAGCAACACGAAACCGCTTTGTTTCCACCGCAGAAAAGCAACAACTCGGCTCTCCAAAAAGAACGAGAGCGACCAGCGTCAAGAAGACCCCAAACTACATCCTGAATACCCCAAAATTCCCTTTTTCGATCGGTGCATTCAGACAAGCCGAAATCGCCAACCCAAGGATCCTCCGCGTATCCACCGGATCGATCACCCCATCATCCCAAAGTCGCGCCGACGCATAGTAGGGATTGCCCTGCTGTTCGTACTGCGCGCGAATCGGCGCCTTGAACGCCTCTTCGTCGGCGCTCGACCAGTCCTGGCCTGCAGCTTCCAGGCCATCGCGGCGCACGGTGGCCAGCACGCTGGCCGCCTGTTCACCGCCCATCACGCTGATCCGTGCGTTCGGCCACATCCACAGGAAGCGCGGCGAGTAGCCGCGGCCGCACATCGCGTAGTTGCCGGCGCCGAAGCTGCCGCCGATGATCACGGTGAGCTTGGGCACGTGCGAGCAGGCCACGGCGGTGACCATCTTGGCGCCATCCTTGGCGATCCCGGCGTTTTCGTATTTGCGGCCGACCATGAAGCCGGTGATGTTCTGCAGGAACACCAGCGGGATGTCGCGTTGGTTGCACAGCTCGATGAAATGCGCGCCCTTGAGCGCGCTCTCGGCGAACAGGATGCCATTGTTGGCCACGATGCCGACCGGATAGCCGTGGATGTGGGCGAAGCCGCAGACCAGCGTCTTGCCATAGCGCGCCTTGAACTCCTGCAGCTCGGAGCCGTCGACGATGCGCGCGATGATCTCGCGGATGTCGAAGGGATAGCGCGTGTCGCGCGGCACGATGCCGTACAACTCGCGCGGGTCGTACTTCGGAGCGACTGGCGTGCGCAATGCCAGCGGCATCGGCTTGTTGCGGTTCAGATGCGCCAGCACCTCGCGCGCGATCTGCAGCGCGTGCGCGTCGTTCTCGGCGAAGTGGTCGGCCACGCCCGACTGCGCGGTGTGCACCTCGGCCCCGCCCAGCGCCTCGGCGTCGACGATCTCGCCGGTCGCGGCCTTCACCAGCGGCGGGCCGCCGAGGAAGATGGTGCCCTGTTCGCGCACGATGATGGTCTCATCGCTCATCGCCGGCACGTAGGCGCCGCCGGCGGTGCACGAGCCCATCACTACCGCGATCTGCGGAATGTTTTGCGCGCTCAGGCGCGCCTGGTTGTAGAAAATGCGCCCGAAATGATCGCGGTCGGGAAACACCTCGTCCTGCAGGGGCAGGAACGCGCCGCCGGAATCGACCAGATACACGCAGGGCAGGTGGTTCTGTGCCGCGATCTCCTGCGCGCGCAGGTGCTTTTTCACCGTCATCGGAAAATAGGTGCCGCCCTTGACCGTGGCGTCGTTGGCGATGACCAGCACTTCGCAGTCGTGCACGCGTCCGATCCCGGCGAGGAGGCCAGCGCCCGGTGCGGCGCCCTCGTACATCCCCTCGGCTGCCAGCGGACAAAGCTCCAGAAACGGTGATCCGGGGTCCAGCAGGGCACGGATGCGCTCGCGGGCCAGCAGCTTGCCGCGATCGGTGTGCTTGGCGCGCGCCTTGTCGCCGCCGCCGGCGGCCGCGCGCTGCAGGCGCTGCTTCAGATCGTCGACCAGCGCAGTCAGTTGCGCTGCATTGGCGACGAAATCATCGCTGCGTGGATCGATCTTCGATTCGATGGCGGGCATGGGGGCTTGCGTCAATCCGGCAGGGAATGCCCGACAATCAAACCACAGACCGGGGCCGGTGGTACAACGATGCCGCTTGCTGCCCGCGGTCCGGCGCGTTGACCCGCCCCAGAATGCGAAGCCCCCGGCGAGCGGGGGCTTCTTTAACACACGAAGGGCGGCGCGATCAGCCGTCCTTCTTGACCTCTTCCTTGACCTCTGCATTCACTTCGTCGGCTTTTGCTTCGACCGCGTCGGCAGCGTCGGTTGCTGCAGCCTTGGCCGCGTCGACGGCTGCTGCGGCTGCATCGCCTGCAGATTCAGCGGCATCGTTGGCGGCTTCGCCTGCGGCTTTGGCGGCATCGCCTGCGGCCTGCGCTGCGTCACCGGCAGCCATGCCCGCGGAATCGACGGCTTGGCCTACTGCGGCGCTGGCCTGCTTGGCGGCCTCGGCAGCCTGGTCGGCCGCTTGCTTGGTGGCGTCGGCTGCCTGTTGCGCTGCTGTGGCAGCCTTGTCGGCGGCTTCCTTGGCCTGGTCGGCCGACTGCTGCGAGCAGGCGGCAAGGCCGAACGCAATGGCGGCAGCCAATGCGAACTTGGTCATCTTCATGGTGAATCTCTCCTCGGGTTGCAAGATTGTACTTGTTGCCGTGATCGGCGATCGATAACGGAACCGCAGTTGTACCGCAAGATTCAAACAAGTTCCACGGCCAGCGCGGTGGCCTCGCCGCCACCGATGCACAGGGCGGCCACGCCGCGCTTGAGCCCATGGGCGCGCAGCGCGTGCAGCAGGGTGACCACGATGCGGGCGCCCGAAGCGCCGATCGGATGGCCCAGAGCGCAGGCGCCGCCGTTGATGTTGAGCTTGCCGTGGGCAATTCCGAGCTCGCGCATCGGCGCCATGGCGACCACGGCAAAGGCTTCGTTGACTTCGAACAGATCGACGTCGGCTACGCTCCAGCCGATTTTGGCCAGCAGCTTGCCGATCGCGCTGACCGGTGCGGTGGTGAA
Organism: Lysobacterales bacterium; assembly: GCA_038249585.1. Classification (GTDB taxonomy): domain Bacteria; phylum Pseudomonadota; class Gammaproteobacteria; order Xanthomonadales; family Ahniellaceae; genus UBA4656. Next base: position 12,315 of record JBBSDI010000024.1, read on the forward strand.
CCACTCCGGTTCCTGCGAATGCGTTGCGTGCCCAACGATGCGCGCGATCGGCGCGATGCCGCGCGCCCTGGCGTCGGACTGGCGCATCAGGATGGTGGCCGCCGCGCCGTCGGAGATGCTCGAGGAGGTTGCGGCGGTGATGGTGCCGTCGTTCTTGAATGCCGGCTTGAGCGACGGAATCTTCGAGGCATCCAGCTTGCCGGGGCTCTCGTCGGTATCGACGTGAACCTCACCCTTGCGGCCGGAAATCGCAACCATTGCGATCTCGTCACGGAACGCGCCACTGGCGATGGCGGCCTGTGCGCGACGCACCGACTCCGCGGCGAACGCGTCTTGCTCGGCGCGGGTGAATTGGTACTTGTCCGCACACATCTCGCCGAACACGCCCATCGCCTGCTTGTCGGATGGATTGGTCAGGCCGTCCCACGACATGTGGTCGATCACTTCGATCGATCCGTACTTGGTGCCGACCCGACTGTTCGGAATCAGGTGCGGCGCATTGGTCATCGATTCCATGCCGCCTGCCACCACCAGGTCGGTCGAGCCGATCTGCAGCAGGTCATGCCCGAGCATGATCGCCTTCATGCCCGAACCGCACACCTTGTTGATGGTGGATGCCGCAGCCGAGGCGGGAAGCCCGGCCTGCAGCATGGCCTGTCGGGCCGGCGCCTGACCGAGGTTGGCCGACAATACGCAGCCCATGAGCACCTCGGTGATATCGGCCGCCGGCACCATCGACTGCGCCAGCGCCGCCTTGATCGCGACCGCCCCCAGGGTCGGCGACGGAACGCCGGTGAACTGCCCGAGCAGCGCGCCGATGGGGGTGCGCTTGGCACCTACGATGACGATCGAATCCGACATGGCCGCAACTCCGGTGGTGGTCAGCGATTATCGCGCTGCGAGACGTCAGCGGGCAAATGGCGTTCGTCGCTCCTACGATTTGCCATGGAACAGCTCGCGCCCGATCAACATGCGCCGGATCTCGTTGGTGCCCGCGCCGATCTCGTACAACTTCGCGTCGCGCAGAAGGCGTCCGGCCGGGTAGTCGTTGATGTAGCCGTTGCCGCCCAACGCCTGGATCGCCTCGAGGCTGACCTTCACCGCGTTCTGCGAGGCGTTCAGAAGACACGCCGCCGGATCGATCCGGCTCTTGATCCCGCGGTCGAAATCCTGCGCCACCATGTAGGCGAAACCGCGCGAGGACTGCAGCGCGGTGTACATATCGGCCACCTTGGCCTGCATGATGCCGAAGGTGCCGATGGGGGCGTTGAACTGCTTGCGCTCGCGCACGTAGGGCAGGGTGATATCGAGCGCTGCCTGCATCAGTCCGATCGGGCCACCCGAGAGCACGAGGCGTTCGGTGTCGAGTCCGCTCATCAGTACCCGCACGCCTTCGTTGACTTCGCCCACCCGGTTCTCGTCGGGAATCTCGCAATCCTCGAACACCAGCTCGCAGGTATTCGAGCCGCGCATGCCGAGCTTGTCGAGCTTGAGCGCGGTGGAGTATCCCTTCATGCCCTTCTCGACGATGAAGGCGGTCATGCAGCGCGACCCGGCCGGCCGCGGTGCGGTACGCAGATACACCAGCAGCACGTCGGCGTCGGGACCGTTGGTGATCCACATCTTCGAGCCGTTGGCGACCCAGCGATCGCCCTTGAGCTCGGCGCGGCAGGCCATCGAGCCGACCACGTCGGAACCCGCGCCCGGCTCGCTCATCGCCAGTGCGCCGATGAACTCGCCGCTGCACAGCTTCGGAAGGTACTTCGCCTGCTGTTGCTGACTGGCGTTGTTGGCGATGTTCTGCACGCACAGGTTCGAATGCGCGCCGTAAGAGAGCCCGATCGAGCCGGAGGCGCGCGAGATTTCCTCCATTGCCACCACATGCGCGAGATAACCCATGCCGGATCCGCCGTGGTCCGGCGTCACGCTGATGCCGAGCAGGCCGAGGTCGCCGAGCTTGCGCCAGAGATCGGCCGGAAACTGGTTGTCGCGGTCGATGCGATCGGCGCGCGGCGCGATTTCCTTCTCGGCGAAGGCGTGCACGGTCTCGCGCAGCAGGTCTAGTTCTTCGGTCAGTTGGAACGGGCGCATGGTCGCTGGGTGCTCGCGGGGTCAGCGGGTGCCGCAGGTACTACCGACCCAAGGCGTTCGGGGTCTGAGAGTCTATCGCGGATGACCCACCGCCAGTGGCGAGCGCGAGTTGCATGCAGAATCGACCGCGTTACGTAGCGGGGTGGCCGAACCTTGCGTGCGAACCTGCTGTGATGTGAAGCCTGTATCCTCGGCCTGCTCGGGGCTGCCGATGCCCCACCGAGAACCGCCAGTGACGATCCCACGCCTTGTTCATACCGCAGCACTTGCAGTGATGCTGTTCGGCTTTGCGGCAGCGGCATTCGCAGGACCGAAGGAAGACATCCTGGCCGCGCACGAGGCGATGGTCGCCAAGGGCAAGTTCCGCATGGTCGGCGTGAGCCAGAGCAAGGGAAGCACGACGCGAATGGAGACCACCGTGGTCTGGCCGGACCGCTACGCGATGCGTGCCGACACCGACGGTACGGTGATGGAGTATGTGATCCTGCCAGGCTCGACGTACATGAAGCAGGGCGGCCAGTGGATGAAACTGCCGATGGACATGAGCCGCATGATCGAGTCGTTGACGCCCGCGGCAATGCGCAAGGCCCATGAGGGCATGACCAATGTTGAGCAGCTGGCCGACGACACGGTCGATGGTCGCGACGCCAAGGTGTATCGCTACGACTCCAGGGTGACGATGATGGGCATCACCGCGGGCAGCACGGTGACGCTGTGGATCGACACCGACACCGGCCTGCCGCTCAAGCAGGAGGTCGATGGCGAAGCGATGCGAAGCAAGTCGCGCACGGTGCAGACCTACCTCTTCGACGACGGCATCGAGATCAGCGCGCCGCGCTGAGGCACAGCAGCTGGCGCTGGCTTCCTCGCCGAAGTCCAGTGCCAGCGATGCGCCGATGCCGGGTCGCGCCTGAAAGCCGGCCACGCTTGACGCTTTTCGGCAATCGGGAGATCCCCGGCCGCAGGTCGCTTCGAGCGTCGTTTCGCGGCGCTCGCGCTCAAGAATCGCTGCAGTCGGCCGATGCCGTTGGCAAGCACCGTCGCGCCCGTCGCGTGGTGAAGCCATTTTGCCTGCCCTGGAATGCAAATCCATGCAACCTCGCTTCGAGCAGTTGATCGGACTGTTGGCCGACGTGGTGATCGTCAGCGAGGCGGCACCGCTCGATGGCGATGGCCCGCGTATCGTGTACGTCAATCCGGCGTTCACCAGGCTTACCGGCTACAGCGCAGACGAGGCAGTCGGCAACAGCGTGTGCATGCTGCGCGGCCCACAGTCCGATGGCGCCGTGATCGGACGCATGCGCGCGGGCCTGCAGCACGGCGAAGCGGTGCGCGAGGTAGTGCTCAGCTACCACAAAGACGGCAGCACCTGCTGGATGGACCTGTCGGTCAAGCCGATGCGGGGTGCCGATGGCACCATCACCCACTACGCCGCGATCCAACGCGATGTCAGCGCGCACAAGGCCCTGGAGCGGCGTCTGCAGCATTCCAGCGGGGTCGATCCGCTGACCGGCATGCTCGCGCGCCGCGAGTTCTTCCAGCGCGCCGATGCGGCCCGTGCCAGCGCATTGGCGGAGGGCCGCAATTTCGGCGTGCTGATGCTGGATATCGATCATTTCCGCAGTATCAACGCCACCCATGGCCACGACCTGGGCGACGAGCTGCTGGTGCAGGTAGCGACCGGCATCCGCGGCGCGATCCGGCCTGTCGACCTCGCCGGTCGCATCGCCGGCGACGAGTTCGCCATCGCCTTGCCGTCGGTCGAACCCGACCAGGCCCACGCGATTGCCCAGCATGTGCGCGCCGCGATCCGCCGCATGCGCCTGCCGGGCCTGCCGTGGCTGGCATTGACCGCCAGTTTCGGGGTCGCCTGCAGCGAGCGCGGCAACGACAGTTTGACCATCCTGCTCGCGCGCGCCGAGCGCGCTTGCGACCAAGCGCGACGCGGCGGTCGCAACCGGGTCAATGTCGACCGCGTCTACGGACGGGTGATCCCGTTCCGGGCCCGTGCCAGACCCGAGCACGTGAACCAGCGCTTCGAAGCTTCTTTACTGCACGAATAGTGCTGCCGCGATCAGGTCTTGCAGGCTTGAGCCAGCGTCGCGTGCCGCGTGATCTCTGGCGGCGACAGACCGGTCGCGGTGGCATCGCGGAATGCCGCGCACGCGAGGTCGGTACGCTGGTTTGCGATTGCCGTGTCGATCACCAGAGCCAGGCTGAGTACATCGCGGCGCAGCGCAAGGTTCTCCTGTGCCATCTGCAGCGCAAGCGCCGGTTCACCGACGACAAGATGGAATTCGGCGGCATGCTGAAGATAGCCGGCGCGATGCGCGACCAGCAGTGTCTCGTAGCCGGCTCGCGCGGCCAGACGCGCCGCATCTGCCGCGGGCTTGCGCCCCGCAGCGGCTTCCACATCGGCCAGCGCGGCCAGAAACTCGGGATTGCCGGTCTGTTCGATCACCTGCAGGTACAGCGTGCGCGCGACGTCCAGGTTGCCGAGCAGGAACTCGGTCTCGGCCAGATGCTCGGTCGACAGGTAATACTGCGGCAGGCGCGCATGGGCCGCGGCGAAAAAGGTCCGCGCACCGGCGACGTCACCAAAGCGCAGCAGGATGATGCCCTGTTGTGTATGCAACCAGGCCAGCTGAAACGGATCCACGTCGGCGAACAGACCCTGGGCGGTCTGCAGCAAGTGGCTGGCCATGATCGGATCGCCCTTTGCGGCCATCAAGTCCGCGCGCAGCGCAAGCTCGTAGAAGTCTGCAACCGGGGTCGCGGCGGCAGCGATCAGATCGGCGACGTTTGCATAGGCGCCGGTGGCAAGATCGATCTCGCGCGTGGTGCGCACCAGGAATGCCTCGTCGCGCGCCCCGCCCAGGCCGGCTACGCGCTGGATCTGCGCGCGTGCTGCGTCGAACTCGTGGAACACCGACATCGCGCTGGCCAGCAGCACGGCGGTCTGCACGTCGTCAGGGCGTGCCGCAGCGGCGTCCTTGAGCAACCGCAGAGCCTCGTCCGCATCCTCGACGCGCCCGATGATCCGGTACCGCTGCAGCAGGGCGCCGCCCAACGCAGACGCATGCTGGGGGTTGCCGCTGCGCGCCAGCGCCTCGCGCACGCCGAGCACATGCGCGTCGACGTTGCCGATATAGATGGCCGGATCGGTGGTGCGGTAGTCGTCGACCGTCAGTGGATAGCGCGGTCCGATGGTCGGCGGGCTCGCAGTCGTCTGTACGGCCTGCGGCGGCGTTTCGGGACCGGGTGCCAGGGCCGCACAGCCGCCGAGCGCGAGTGTCAGTAGCGCGATTTGCCAACGCATCGAGGTGTTCCCCTGTCGGTTTGCCGGTGCCACAAAAGACCGGGGCGCCAGTGATGGCGCCCCGGATTGCGCTATTGCAACGCGCGCTGGGTCACAGCGGCACGCCGAGGAACGGGAAGTCGGCCAGAATGACGCTGTCGTTGGCCACGTTGTCGCGCACGCCGGGACCTACGACTGCGCCGAGGGTGTCGTCGATCACGTCGCGGGCCAGGGTCCGGCCACCGCAGAAGGTCGCATTGTTGGTCTCGATCGCCAGATAGGCATCGCACTGCGGACGCGCCACGTTGATCACCAGCCGGTCATCGACAAACACGCTGGCGGCCGTGGCGGGCGGGAGCAGGGTGTTTCCGGTCGTGCCATCGAGCGTATCGAGTGCTGCGAGATTGGCCTGCATCTCGGCCTGGAACAGGCCCGCCCAGCTCGCCGGGTCGACCGCGCGGTTGTACTGGTCCTTCTTGCCGGTGTTCGCCAACAGGTCGATCAGCACGGTGTTGATTCCCGGCCGCCCATTGCGATCGATCTGGCCGGCGAGGAAGTTGGTGCAGGGCAGGTCCTTGATCGCGGTCAGGCGGGTCAGCGTCACCATGCCCGAGCTGAACTCCGGGTCGCTGGTGGTGAAGGTCATGGTGGCGGTATTGCAGTTGCTGAAGTTGATCGCGATGGTGCCGAAAGGACGCTGCGTCACCTGCGCCGGGTTGAAATTCGGCGGTGCGATGCCGCCGGTGGTGTAGATGGCGTTGGTCAGGTTGGTCTGCGAATTGACAAGCGTTCCGTCGGCAACCACCCAGCGCTGCTGGCCGCTGCGGTTGTAGGTGTACCAAGCGAAGGCAACCCGATCGGGGCCGCTTGCGATTGTCGGCGCGAGGACTTCGATATGCGCACCGAATCCGGGGTTCGCCGCGTCGTACCACAGGCCGCTGATCCCCGCCGACACGCCGATCTCGCCCACACGGGTGGTCGAGCCGTAGATGCGCAGGGTCGTGTTGGCGCCATTGTTGGTCAGGCGACTGGACTGTACGCCGAGCACGAGCGACAGCGTATTGCCGCTGAAGAAGTTGCTGCCAGGGTTGGTGAAGCGCGGGGCGACTGCCGCACGCGTTGCGTTGAAGGCATTGAAGTCGAAGAAGAACGGATCGTCACGCAAGCCGGCGAACATGCGCACGCCGGTCCCGGCGACCGTGCGGTTCAGACCGCCACTGACGGTCAGTCCGCCCGGACCGTTACAGGTCATCACCGTCGATTGGACGGATGCGCGGCACAGGATCACGAAGCTGTTCGGACCGGCACCGTTATCGATATGCAGCCGGTACTCCACCACGTCGGAGAAGCGCGAGTTGGTCGTCGCGAACGGAACCACGGTTGCGACCAGAATGGTCTCGGCCGGGTTGTTGGGATTGACGAATGCGTAGATGTCGTTCAAATCCGCCGCGGGATCCGCAGTGGCGATCGGCGAGTCGCGATGATCCGCAGCGTGCGCTGCGGTGCCCACGATCGCCAGCATTGCACCGACAGTTGCCAAACCGATTCGCTTCAACATCGCACATCTCCCCATGAGTTGAGCTGTTTCGAGTGGCGGATGCCGCCCGAAGGCCTTCAAGCAACTACGCGCAGGGATGACAAACGGATGCACCCCCGTGCCTGTTCATGACGCCGATCTGGCTCA